>JBOHZW010000170.1:0-15378 GCA_050738715.1 Steroidobacteraceae bacterium
GGCCCGATCCGCGCCGCCTCAAAACCGCTGGCGGGATCTAAAAGTGCAGCGGCAGGCTGAGCAGTAGCGAGAATCCGTCGTCGTCGTAGCAGTCGTTATAAGAGTAGTAGCCGCAATCGTACGAATAGGCGCTGCGGTACACCGGCGCATAGCCGTAGCGCGGGCCATAGCCATAGCCGTAGTACGGACGGTCGTAGTTGTAGTGCGGATAGCGGGAACCGTAGTACGGACGGTAATTGGGCCGGCCCCAGCTGTGATTGTCGCGGTTGTTCCATCCTTCGTTGCCGCGCCAGTCGTTGCGAGTATTGCCGTCGTTGTGGGTTCGCCAATCGTTGCGAGCATTCCCATCGTTGTGGCCGTTCCAGTTGGGCCGGCTGTAATTGGGCCGGTTGTAGCTGGGACGGTTGTTGTTGGGACGGCTATAGCTGGGCCGGCCATTCGAACGGTTGTCATACCGTCCGTGGTCCTGGGCGCCACGCTGCCCGTAGCCCGGATCGCGGGCCTGGGCCTGCGGGGCCGCTGTCAGGGCCGTCAGCAACACGGCGGTGGCTGCGATGACTCCTTTCATGGACTGCTCCTTGGGTAAGCGCCTTGTAGCGTTGGCACCAAATTAACCGGGCGGTGCTGAACAAGGCCTGAACCGCTTTGGATGCCTATAATTGAAGGTTCATGGCCTGGCACCGCGAACACCTGCCCGATCCCCTCCCGCCGGAACCGCTGGAACTGGCGGCCGCCTGGCTCGCCGATGCGACGAAACGCGCGCAGCAGCCCAATCCCAATGCGATGGTCCTGGCGACGGCCGATGCATCCGGGCGGCCATCCGCCCGCGTCGTGCTGTGCAAGCGGATCACTGCGCAGCCCGGCTTCCTCACCTTCTATACGAACTACCATTCGCGCAAAGGGCGCGAGCTCGAGGCGCGCTCGCAGGCAGCCATCGTCATGCATTGGGACGCGCTGCATCGCCAGTTGCGCGTTGAAGGTCGCATCGTGCGCGCGGACGCGGCTGACAACGACGCCTACTTCGCGAGCCGAAACTGGCAGAGCCGCCTCGGCGCATGGGCCAGCCAGCAGAGCGAACCGATCGGCTCACGCGGCGAGTTGCTCGCGAACGTGGCGAAGACCGCGCTTCGCCTGGCGCTGCCCGCGCCAAAGGATGACGAACTGGCGCGTGATCCGGGCGTGCGCATCGCGCGTCCCGCGCACTGGGGCGGCTATCACTTGTGGGCTGAGGCGGTGGAGCTCTGGGTTGAGGGAAGCGCGCGCATCCACGATCGCGCGCGATGGCAGCGCATCCTGGCGCCGCAGGGCGATGGCTTCGCGCCGGGTCCGTGGTCGGTCACGCGCCTGCAGCCGTAGAGTCATTGAGCAAGACCGATGTGGCGCACGCTGCGTATCGTCATCCTGCTGCTCGTGCTCGCCATCGTGGCCGGCGGCGCGTGGCTCGACCGTGTGCGCACGACGAGTTGGCAACACACCGTGTGGGTCGGCGCATTTCCGGTCAATGCCGACGGCAGCGCCGCGTCCGACCGCTATATCTCGAGGCTGACCGAAGCGCAATTGCAACCGGTCAGCGCCTTCGTTGCGCGGGAAGCGCGGCGCTATGGCGTCGCGCTCGATGCGCCGATCGAGATCAAGTTATATGCGCCATTGCAGGCGCGCCCGCCGGAACTCGACGCGCACGCCGGCGTGTTCGCCCGGATCTGGTGGTCGCTGCGCTTGCGCCGCTATCGCGCGCAGGCCATCGGCAGCATCGAGCGCTCGCGTCCGCAGATTGCGCTGTTCCTGCTGTACCACGATGCCGCCTCAAGTCCGGTGCTGCCGCACTCGCTGGGCTTGCAACGCGGCCTGATGGGCGTCGTGCATTTGTTCGCGACCGACACGCAAGCGGCGCAGAATGCGATCGTGACCGCGCATGAGCTGCTGCACACTTTCGGCGCCACCGACAAGTACGCATTCGACAGCGACGCGCCCCTGTATCCGCAGGGCTATGCGGAGCCTGGGTTGATGCCGCGCTATCCGCAGCGCTACGCCGAGATCATGGCCGGCCGTATTCCGCTCTCGCCCGAGCGGCAATTCATGCCCGATGATTTGTCGCAAGAGCGGGTCGGTCCCGCTACGGCGCTCGAGATCGGCTGGTTGCGGAAATGAACGCTGCGCTGCTCGGTGGGCAGGCCTTGAGCGTGCAGGCGGGTGGCCGCGCGCTGGTTACGGGCCTCGAGTTCGCGCTGCAACCTGGGGAATTCCTCGCGGTGCTGGGCCGCAATGGCAGCGGAAAGAGTCTCACGCTCCACACATTGGCAGGGTTGCGCGCCCCGGCCGCCGGCACGGTGCTGCTCGGCGGCACGCCGATGACGCAGTTGCCGCGCAGCGAGATCGCGCGGCGTCTCGCTTTCCTGCCGCAGGATCGTGAGGACTCACTGCCATTGTCGGTTTACGAAGCGACGCTGCTCGGCCGGCATCCACACATCGGCTGGCTCAACGGCGAATCGCCGCGCGACCATGCGATCGCGCGCTCTGCGCTCGAGCGCATGGGAGTAGCCGATTGCAGCACGCGCTTGCTCGCGACGCTCTCCGGCGGCGAGCAGCGCCGTGCAGCCATGGCGGGACTCCTGGCGCAGGAGCCGCAGGTGTACCTGCTCGACGAACCAACCAATCACCTCGATCCGCATCACCAGGTCGACGTGTTATTGGCATTTCGCGAGTGCTGCGCAGCGGGCGCAGCCGTCATCGCGACGCTCCACGACCCCGCGCTGGCCGAGCGCTGCGCCGATCGCGTGCTGCTGCTGTACGGCGACGGGCGCTGGCGCCTCGGCGCCGCGCGCGAAGTGCTGAATGCAGCTGAACTGTCGGCGCTCTATTCGACGCCGATGCAGGAACTGTCGGGCGCGGGACGCCGCGCGTTCATTCCCGCATAGTCGCCAGCACTGGCGCGTGCAGCGTGGCGTTGGCCGCCAGCACCGTGGTCGTGTCGAGATCGATCGCGCCCCCGTCGAGGTCGGTGAATTTTCCACCGGCTTCCGCGACAATGACACTGAGCGCCGCAATGTCGAGGATGTTCACATCCGATTCGATCACGACATCGAGCGCGCCGCGCGCCAGCAGGTGGTAGTGGAGGAAATCGCCGTAGCCGCGCAGCCGGTTGACGCGGCCGACCAGCGTGCCAAAGCGCCGCCAACCCACGGTCGATGCGGCCAGCGTCTTGAGATTCCCGGTCGAAAGGCTCGCCTCCGACAGGCTTGCGATCTTGCTGACGCCGATCGGCTCGCCGTTGAGAAAAGCGCCGCCGCCCTGCTCCGCCCACGCCAGCTCACCGTAGGCCGGTGCGCTCGATACGCCGAGCACCAGCTTGCCCTCGCGCCGCAACGCGATCTGCGTCGAGAAGAACGGACAATCGCGCACGAATGACTTCGTACCATCGATCGGATCGACCAGCCACACGTGCGACGCGTTCATCGCGCGCTGACCGGTCTCCTCGCCGTAGAAACCGTGATCCGGGAACTGCGCCTCGAGCACGGCGCGGATAGCGCGCTCGCACTGCACGTCGGCTTCAGTTACTGGCGTGCGGTCCTCCTTGATGCGCACCGCGATGTTGCTGCGGTACAGCCGCGTGGCGATTTCGGCGGCGGCCCGAGCCGCTTCGAGCGCGCATTCAAGTTCCCGGGATGCCATGAGGCAATTCTAGCGCGACTCTCGCGCTGCCGGTTCATTGCGAACGCACAGCGCGGTGCGATCGCACCGCGCGGCGCGCTGACTGCGGCTGCCATTCAACGGAAACTGAAGCGCGTTGCAACGAACAGCGCCCGGCCGGAAGTGTTGTAACCACTGGCGAGCTCGTAGCGGTGATCAAGCGCGTTTTCGAGCCGAGCGGTCAGCGACCACGACGGCGAGATCGTCCACTTGGCGTGCAGCGAGAGCAGCGTATAGCCACCGTCGCGCACTGGCGCGCCGCTGGCGACATCGCTGTCCGCACGCGGTCCGGCCTGCAGCACATCGAGCCCGAATTCGCCGAACGCACAGCGGCGCGCGCCACTGACGGCCACGCTCTGCCGGGCGCGGCGCAACAGCTGACTGTCATCGACCAGGTTGCGCGGATCTTGCCAGTTCGCTTCCGCATGCGCCGACCACGCATCGAGCTGCAGATCCCAGCTGAGCTCGAGCCCACGGATGCGGGCACGATCGATGTTGATGTTCAGCGGGCTGAACGTCGGCGGCGCGAACACGGTCGTGATCAGGTCATCGATTGTGTCCTGGAACACCGCGAATCCAAGCTGCTGCGACTTGTCCGCGCGCCATTTGGCGCCGGCCTCGAAGTTGCGCGATTGCTCGGGCTGCAGGTCGGGGTTGGCGCCGAAGCCGAAGCGATCGGTCGCCGACGGTGCGCGAAACGCGGTCCCGCCCGACAGCGTCAACAGCAGGTCATCGGTCGCCAAATATCCGTACTCGGCGTTCCAGGTCGCATGGTTGCCGAAGGACGGATGATGGTAATCGCCGCCGGCCAGCAGCAGGCGGCTCGATCCCATCTTCAACTGGTCCTGCAGGTAATAAGTCTGCGCGTTGGTGCTCTCCGCGTACTGCGTTCCGAAAGACAGCGAATCGGTGTGCTCCTGCGTCAGGATCGCGCCGAACGTGAACACCTGGCCGGACTGCGCGTCACCGAGCGTGACATCGTTCTGCAGGTCGATCGTGTTGCGCGAAGTGATGTCGTAGTCCTTGCGCAGGCCCGCGTCAAAGAAGTCGACCTGGTTCTGCCTAAGGTCATCGACGTTGCGGCTCAAGGTCACGCGGCCGTGCCACGCATCGGTGAGATTCCCACCCGCATGCACCGCGAAGACGCTGTCGGCGAAATCCTCGTCCGCCGCCGAGAATCCAACGACCGGGTACGGAAAGTCATTGCCGTAGACCTGGTTCGCATAGTCGGATGTGCCCTGTGCGCGCCAATACAGCGCGCCGAGATCGACCTTCCCCAGGCGCGTTTCGGCGGTGACGGTGCCCGAAAGATTCTTGTAGCCTCGGTCTACCGTATCGGCGGTGAAAGTCGGGAAACCGTCCGATCGTTCCCCGGTCAGCGCCGCCTGCAGCACGGAATCGCCGCCGTCATAGTGCCCGGCGAGCGAGAATTCGCCGGTGGCATAGCGGCCGTATCCGAGCATCGCGTCGAAACCCGTCGGTCCGCTGCGTCGCGTGATCAGGTTCACCACGCCGCCGATCGCATCAGTGCCGTAGATCGCCGAGCGCGGGCCCTTGACGACCTCGATATGGTCGAATAATTCGGGCGCAAGATTCTGCAGCGGTGCGCCGCCGAATGTGCCCGGGTTGATGCGCACGCCATCGATCATGACGATCGACTGATCGCTCTTGGTGCCGCGGATGAACAATGAGAGCGGCTGGCCCGGGCCACCTGAGCGTCCCAGATCCAAGCCGGCGTGGAAGCGAAGGACATCACCGACATCGCTCGCGAGCGAGTTCTCGAGTGTGGCGCGGTCGACCAACACGACCGGTTCCAGCGCCTGGCTCACGGGCTGCGCGACGCGCGTAGCGGTGACGACGATTTCGCCCAGCGGCTCGTAAGCGTTGGTAGTCGCCGGCGTTTGCGCGAACGCAGGCGCAACCGGCAGCAACGCGCACAGGCACAGTGCGCGAGTGTGAATGGACAAGGACATTGCAACTCTCCCGGCCATGCTCGCCCGCATGGCACATTTATCGAGTGGCCGTGTCGCATTGGGTTTCGGGGGCCGCCGCAGTGCCAGGAATTGGCATGGGCGCCGCCCGATGCCCTCCGCACCACGGTTCGTTTGCCAGGCCGGTCTCCGGACTCCTGAGTGGGTTTTCCCATCCGGGCCGCCTTCCCGTGCTTTTCGCACAGTGGCTGTGGCCCGACTTTTCTCAGTTACCGTTGCGGGGGCAGTACCGGGATCGCTTTTTTAAGGCTGCACCGGTTTCCCGTTTCACTCGCTGGGCGCATTCGCCGCACGAGCACCTGGACGCCAATAGTGTGACGAGCCCATGCCCGCCTGGTCAAGCGCGGTCGAAACTCGCCACGCACGATTACATCAGGTAGCGTGGCCGCATGGGGAATCGCCTGTCCAAGATCGTGACGCGTACCGGTGACGATGGCAGCACCGGCCTGGCCGATGGGAGTCGCGTGCCGAAGGAAAGCGCGCGCATCGAGGCTTGCGGCACAGTCGATGAGCTCAACAGCGCAATTGGCGTGCTGCTGGCGCAGTCGGGACTGCCGGAGACGATGCCCGCGCAGCTACTCGAGATCCAGCACGACCTGTTTGACCTGGGCGGCGAGTTGGCCATTCCCGGCAGCGTTGTCATCCAGGCCAAACAGGTGGAGGCACTCGAAGCGCTGGTCGAGGAATGGAATGCGGATCTGCCGGCGCTCCGTGAATTTGTGCTGCCGGGTGGCGGCGCCGCGGCGGCGCATTGCCACATGGCGCGCTCGATCTGCCGGCGCGCCGAGCGGCGTTGCTGGACGCTGTCGCGGGACGAAACCTTGAGCCCCCAGGCGCTTCGCTATCTGAACCGGCTATCGGACCTGCTGTTTATCCTGGCGCGGGTGCTGGCGAGGCGGGCGAACGGGAGTGAAGTGATGTGGAAACGCGGTCGAGGGAGATGACCTAGGAAAGCAGCTGCCGCAGCAGCGGCCACGTAAAGGCCGGGCCCGGATCGGTCTTGCGTTCGGGCGAGATGTCGCTGTGGCCGACGACGCGTTCGCGTGCCAGCGTCGGATAGGTTTCGCACAATGCCGAGATCAGGGCGGCGAGTGCCTGGTACTGCGCCGCTTCGTAGGCGCCGTCGTCGGTCCCTTCCATCTCGATGCCGATCGAAAAATCATTGCAGGCGGGACGGCCCTGCCAGCTCGACTCGCCCGCGTGCCAGGCACGCATGCCGAATGGCACGAACTGCACGACCTCGCCATTGCGGCGCACCAGCAGGTGCGAGGAAACGCGCATGCTGGCAATGGCGGCAAAATACGGATGCGCGTTGGGGTCCAGTCCGCCGGTGAACAGATGCTCGATGTACGGGCCGCCGAATTCGCCCGGAGGCAGGCTGATGCCATGCACGACGATGAGTTCCAGCGGCGTACCCTGCGGCCGCTCGTCGAAATGCGGCGAGAGCACCTGGCGCGCCTCGCGCAGGAGACCAGTCGTCCCGTCTATGGAAAAACCAGACTGCATGGCAGCGCCCATGATGCCAAAATGCGGGCCGGATGCGTACCACCCGCATTTATGTCGAACTGGACCTGGCGGCGGGCGCCGAAGTGCTGCTTCCAGCGGCCGCCTCGACGCACCTGCTGCGCGTGTTGCGGCTCCGTCCCGGCGCCTCACTGACCTTGTTCAATGGACGCGGCGGGGAATACACCGCCGAACTGGCCGAAGGCGGTCGCTCGGGGGCGCGGGCGCTCGTCGGTGCGCACACGGCGATCGAGCGCGAATCGCCGCTCCAAATCACGCTGTTGCAGGGCGTCGCGCGCGGCGAGCGCATGGATTTCATCGTGCAGAAAGCCACCGAACTCGGTGTGCAGCGCATCGTGCCGCTGTCCTGCGAGTTCAGCGTCGTGCGGCTCGATGAGGCCGCGCTGCGCCGCCGCGTCGAGCACTGGCGGGGCGTGGCCATTGCCGCCTGCGAGCAGTGTGGCCGCAACCGCCTGCCGCAAGTGGAATCCATCATGCCGTTCGAGGCCGCGTGCCTTGGCGGGAACGACGAACTCAAACTCGTGCTCGTGCCACAAGCGCCCGCCACGCTCAAGATGCTCTCTGAGAAACCGCAGCGCGTCGTGTTGCTGGTTGGCCCCGAAGGCGGCTTGAGCGGACGCGAGCAACTGCTGGCACAACGCCAGGGATTCCAGGCCTGCCGCTTAGGGCCGCGCATATTGCGCACCGAGACGGCGCCACTCGCCGCGCTCGCAGCGCTCCAGGCGCTGGCCGGCGACCTGGCGAGCTAGCGCGGCAGCCATGACGCGACGCTTGCTGCTTCCCATCGTCACGGCGCTTTGGCTGGTGATCTCGCACACTTCGCGCGGCGCAGATGCATTCGAAGTGCTGAGCACCGTCGATGCCGCTGAGATCGCGGGGCGGCCAGCGCAGCTCGACGCCACCGGCAAGCTGCTGCCATGGCCGCAGGCCGATAACGCCGGCTATTCATACGCTGCGCATGTGCTGTCGCAGTGGAGCATCCTGCAGGACGCATTGGAGCGGCAGCGCCTGCCCTACTTTTATTGCTGCGTGGATTTTGACCGCAGCAGCTTCGAGCTCGTGCCGGATCGCAACTGGGCCAACTCCACCGCGTACCTGCGCGGCATGCTCGAAGGCTTCGTCGAACGCCTGTATCCGTACACGGGCGACAAGCGCACCGTCACGTACCTGCAGGAATTCGTCGACTACGAAATGGAACACGGACTCACGCCGAAAGGCTACGCGTGGTCGGAGGTGCCGTATCCGTCCGCGGATCCGGGTGCGGCCGACTATCGCGGCTGGAGTCCGCACGGCAAGGACTACGTCGAGCCGCACCTGGTCGGCGAGGACGGCTATGCCTACGTGCGGCTTTATGAAATGAGCGGCGAGGAAAAATACCTGCGCGCGGCGCTGCACTTTGCCGACGAGCTGGTGCGCAATTACCGGCCCGGCGACTCGGAGCATTCGCCGTGGCCGGTGCGCTGTTTTGCGCGCGATGGGCGTGTCGAGGGCGCAGGCATGGGCCCTTACTCCGCGAACGTACTCGGGCCGATCTCGCTGTTCGATGAGCTGCTGCACCTGGGCAAGGGACAGCTCGCCGACTATCGCCGCGTGCGCCAGGCGGCGTGGCATTGGCTCGAACAATATCCACTGCAGAACAACGTGTGGGTGGGCTATTTCGAAGATGTCGCGCCCAGCATGGGCAACATGAACAGCGTGATTCCACTCGAGCTCGCGCGCTACGTGCTGCTGCACCCGGACAAGGATCCGCACTGGCGCGAGCACGCCGCGGAGCTCATCAATTGGGTGAAAACGACGCCGAAGTGGCCGAAATACCTGGTGCACGGCGCGCTGGTGACCACCGAGCAAGGCAATGGCACGGCCTTCTGCTGCAACAAGCCGAATGAGTGCTGCGAGAGTCACACGGCACGGCTCGCGGCGGTCGAGGCGCTCTACTATTCGCGTACGCGCGATCCGCGCTACCGCGAGGCGGCGTTCCGTTCCTTCAACTGGGTGACCTATTTCCAGGGATTGCCGGGCCGCGCGCACGCGCCGTTCAGCGACCAGTGGTGGTTCACGGATGAATTCACGGACGGTCCGCGACGCGTCATGGACGCCTTCTGGGCGGTGCCCGAATGGGCGCCGGAAGGTGAATCGCATCTGCTGGGGTCCGGCTCGGCGGTCACGAAAATCGCGTATGCCAGGGGCAACGTCAGCTACTCGACTTTCGATGCCGACTCGGACGATGTGCTGCGGCTGGACTTCGAGCCCGACACGATCACCGCGGGCGAGCGAACGCTGATCGCGCGCACCGAACCAATCGTCGGCGATGGCTACAGCTTCAATCGCGCGACGCGAGTGCTGCGCGTGCACCACCGGCATGCGCGCGACATCGTCATCGCAGGAACGGGCGGCGCTGCGCCAGCGGCCCTTGTCACCTTTGATGATCCGCATGCCGCCGCAGGCACGGTGCTCGGCGGCGAGTATCCGGCGGGCCTCATCAAGTGGGATGGCGAGCAGTGGCAGATCGGCGTGCCCTCCGGACGCTTCGGCACGTTCAACCTCGTGCGCCATGGCGCATCGCCAACGGCGTCGATCTCTTTCACCACGCCGCGCGCCTTTGCCGGCATGGACGTGTACAACCCGGCGCCGCAGGCCGCGACAGTTGCATTGAGCTGCAAGGATAGCGGGCGGATCTCGGTGACGGTCGGCCCCGATCAATTGCTGCGAGTTCGCACCGGCTGGAGCCAGCCCTGCCAGATTGTGGTGTTCGAATTTTCCGGCGATGCGCCGTTGCGCTTCGACAACCTGGCGTATCTCCCATAGTCGACATAAGCAAGCGCGGCTGATGAAACCCGCCGCAATTGGCCGAATCCTGCTCTGGCGCGGCGGCAGTGTGTGGATCGGCCGTGGCGGCGAGCCAGCGGATTTTCACGCGCACCATGCGATACAACTCACGCTCGCTTTCCCGGGGGGCAGCGTGCGCCTGCGCCGGCGCGGTGAACGCTGGGCTGCGCATGCCGCGGCGATCGTGTCCGCGCAGCAGGTGCACGCATTCGATGCCCGCGACCAGCAGGTCGCGGTGATTTTCGTCGAGCCGGAATCACGATATGGCCAAGCGCTTCGGCATCGTTATCGCAGCGCCGGCATCGCTGCGCTGCCGGTCGATGCGTTGGCCGCCGAGACCGCGGCGCTGGCAAAGGCCTTTGCGGCGCGCGCGTGCGATGCGCATCTCATTGCGCTGGCGCAGGCGGCCATTGCCACGCTGTGCGGCGGCGCGACTCCGGATAACACCGTGCTCGATCCGCGCATCGAGATTGCCATCGAGCGTGTGCGCGGCCACCTCGATCGTGCCGTGAAGCTTGGCGACATCGCAGCGGCCGTGCATCTCTCCCCGGAGAGATTTCGCCACCTGTTCATGACGGAGACCGGAGTGCGCTTCCGGGCCTACGTGCTGTGGTTGAGGCTGGAAATTGCCCTGGCGGCCTATGTGCAGGGCCGGTCGCTGACCGACGCGGCCCATGCCGGCGGCTTTTCCGACTCCGCGCACCTGTCGCGCACCTTCAAGAAGATGTTCGGCATCAACGCGGCCAGCGTTCTCACTGAATAGCCGTTTCGTTCAATCCTTCCAACGGGCGCGCTCCTAAAGTACGCACCGTCTGCTGTCCATTCAACCCGATAACTGGAGACCTGCCATGACCAAGATTAAAGACGAGAACTGCAACTGCAATCCCTGCACTGGTGCCGGCTGCACCTGTGGCTGCCAGGAAATGGCCGACCGCACGACCTGCGGCTGCAGCAATGGCTGCGCCTGCGCCGGTCGTTGCAGCTGCACGAACGCCTGAGCCAACCGGAAACTCAAGGAGGCGACAACATGGCGATGACTATTGGAGTGGCGCTGGCCGTACTGGTCGGTTTGTTCGCAACGCTGGTGGGATTCGACCGGGAACGGACGTTCTATCCAGCGGTGCTGCTCGTCGTCGCCTCCTACTATGTGCTGTTCGCGGCTATGGGTGGCTCCATGCACGCGCTCGTCGTTGAGTGCGGCGCAATGGTGGTGTTCGTGTCACTTGCAGCCATCGGCTTCAGGACCTCGCTCTGGCTGGTTGCCGGGGGACTCCTCGGGCACGGCATTTTCGACCTGGTGCATGGACTGCTGATTACCAACCCTGGCGTGCCGCACTGGTGGCCGGTTTTCTGCTTCGCCTATGACGCCGTTGCCGCAGCCTATCTGGCAGTGCTTCTGCTCAGATCGCCATTGCGCGCCTTCCCGGCCGCGCGCGGCCAATGAAATTCACGGACTCGCACATGCATCATGTCTGTCATTGCGATCCCTGCCGTTGCGGGAATTCCGAATCTAGGCGCGTTGCCGTCGAGCCGGCGAGTTTCCACGAACGGCCGATTGCGCCCCGCAATCGCCGCTGCTCCAGAGCCGGTGCAATGGCCGAGCCGCCCATTGGCGCGCACCTCGTCACACCCCGGCGTGGCTACACGCACCACGGCATCTACGCCGGCGAAGGCACGGTCATTCATTACTCGGGCCTGTCCCGTGGACTTGGACGCGGCCCCGTGGAAGAAGTGAGTCTCGCGCGCTTCGCCAACGATCAATCGGTGGCGATCCGCTGTAGCGGACCGCTGCCTTTCGACATGATGGAGATTGTGGGCCGGGCGCGTTCGAGATTGGGTGAATCGCGCTATCGGCTGCTCAGCAACAACTGTGAACATTTTTCGGTTTGGGCGCAATTCGGCCTGAGCCGCAGCGCGCAGGTGGACCACTGGGTCCGCGCGCCGCGGTCACTGGCCGAGGCGTGCCTGCGTCGCATGCGCAAGGCGTTGGTTGTGCTGAGTTCGGTTTCGGATAGACTGCTCACCCATCATGAAGGGGTCACCGGCCCGGGCTAGCAATCGACTGGCGCTTGGTGTCGCGCTCGGTGTGGCCATCCATTGCACCGCAAGCTGGGGTGCAGCGCCGGCGGCCGAATCGCCATCGCCGCGCGTTCAGCAACTGTTGTCGTCGATGTCGCGCGACGAAAAAATGGCGATCATCCGCGGCGGACGCGAACCGGCCGAGGCGGCGCAAAGCGAAGCGGGTTGGACGGCCGGCGTGCCGCGCCTGCACATTCCCGACCTGCGCTTTGCCGACGGACCACAGGGCGTGCTGGTCCGCCATCTTTCTACCGGCATGCCGTCCACGCTGGCATTGGCATCGACGTTCAGTGTGACCGATGCCGCGCAAGACGGCGCGCTCATCGGCCGCGACGCGCGCGTGCTCGGCATCGATGTCATCCTGCAGCCCTACATCAACATCTACCGTGACCCTGGCTTCGAGCGCGCGTACAACACGCTGGGCGAAGACCCGGTGCTGACGGGCACGCTGGCCGCGCATTTCGTGCGCGGTGCGCAATCGAGCGGCGTGATGGCGCAGGCCAAGCACTACGTGGCCTACGACGGCGGCGAGAACTCACTGGTCGACGGCCAGGCGCTGCGCGAGATCTACGCCGCGCCATTCCGCGACGTGTCGGATGCCGGCGTCGCCTCGATCATGTGTTCCTACAACCAGATCAACGGCGTGTATTCCTGCGGCAACCGCGCGACGCTCAACGGCATCCTGCGTGACGAGATCGGCTTCAAGGGATTTGTCACCTCGGACTGGGGTGCAACGCACGGCGCCGAGTTCATTGCAGCGGGCATGGACATGGAGCAACCAGGAACCGGCCCGGGTGCTTATTTCGCGCTCGGCAAAGAACCCGACGAGCCGGCCGAGAGCAAGGAAGCCGAAGACGATCTGCAGGCGGCGATGACCACGGGCATGCCTGAAGAGCAGCGTTACCCGGCGCAAAAATACCTCGGCCCGCCGATTCCGCCGGTTCCCGGCGTGTCGAAGAACCTGGGCGAGGCACTCGAGCGCGGCACCGTGACAGATGCGGACATCGATCGCGCAGTCGGCCATGTGCTGATGCAGATCGAGCGCTTTGGCTGGCTCGATCACGCGCCGAACCACCAGGTGGGAGCGCAGGATATCGCGGGCAATGCACGCATCGTGCAGCGCCTGTCCGAACGCGGCTCGGTGCTGTTGAAGAACGACGGCATTCTGCCGATCGCGCGCGCCGACCTGGATTCGCTGGCGCTGATCGGCCCGGGCGCGCAACAGACCTTCGCGATCGTGACCGGCGAAGAACAGTCATACGGCCGCGCCGCGCGGGAAATTGGCGCGTGGCAGGCACTGCGCTCGATGACCCAGGGCAAGGGGCCGCAACTTGCGGTGGCCGACGATATGACCGGTGTGCCGATTCCAGCGCAGGCGTTTGCGCAGCTCACGCGCGCGCTCACGCTGCGCGGCGGGAGTACGTCCGCCGGCACGGTGAACGATATTGACCAGACGATCCGCGCCCACGCGATGTTGCCGGGCGGCGCGAGCGTAAAATGGAACGGCACGCTGCTCGTGCCCGCCGACGGCGACTACGAGATCAGCCTGCAAGTGCTCGGCGCCACGGGCCGCTTCTGGATCGACGGACAGCGCATCGGCAACATGGCCTGGTGGGGTGGCCACGGCGACATCGTGTTCGCCAATCGTGAAAACGTAATTCCGACGACCGACGGGCTCGCCAACGTGCGACGCCTGGTCACGCTCAAGGCCGGAGCGCACGCGCTGCGCGTCGAAACCAGTGCCGACAGCAGCGGTGAACCGGTGCAGGTGCGGCTCGCATGGGCCACTCCTGCGATGAAGGAGCAGGCATTTGCCGAGGCCATCGAGACGGCCAGGTCCGCAAAGGCGGCAGTGGTTTTTGCGTGGAGCCGGAATCGCCCGTATTTCGGCCTGCCTGGAGACCAGGATCGCCTGATCGAAGCCGTGGCGGCGGTGAATCCGAACACCGTCGTCGTGCTCAACACCGGCGAAGCCGTGGCGATGCCGTGGCTGGACAAGGTCCGCGCGGTGCTCGAGATGTGGTACACCGGCGACGAAGGCGGCTGGGCGGCGGCGAATCTCCTGACCGGCAAGGCCAATCCCGCCGGGCGCTTGCCGATCACGTGGCCGCGCAGGCTCGAGGACGGACTCGCGAGCGATCCGGCGCATCCGGAGCGTAGCTGGAGCAACACTGAAGGCAAGACGCACTACAGCGAAGGCATCCACGTCGGTTATCGCTGGTTCGACCAGCAACAGATCGAACCACTGTTTCCATTCGGTCATGGACTCTCGTACACGACCTTCGCTTATTCACGCATTGTCGTGCGCAACGCGCCCGACGGCGGGCTCGATGTGAGTTGCCGCGTGCGCAACACCGGCAAGCGCAGCGGCGATGAAGTGGTGCAGGTCTACGTCAGCGCGCCAGACTCGACGCCGGAAGGCGTTCAGTTCGCAGTGCGCGCACTCGCCGCATTCGATCGCGTCAACATTCCGGCCGGTGGCGCCCGCATCGTCACGCTGCACGTCGCGCCGCAACGCCTGCGCTACTGGTCACTGGCAGACAGCGCCTGGCACGACGCGCGCGCCGGCCGCACGGTCTACGTTGGCGGCTCCTCGCGTGACCTGCCGCTGTCGGCTCTCGTCGCGCATTAGGGCCTGTTCACCGACCCTCGCGAGTTTTCAGGCCTTCGTCACGATGTAAGTGGAGTACGGCTGCTCGTCGATCGCGGTGAAGGGCAACATCGGCATCGGCCCGGCGGCGGTATCGACCTGCCAGCTTTGCCGTCCGGTTCGCTTCGCCGCCAGCAGCGCTCGTGTCGTGACATCCGGCCGCGTGCTCGTGATCGCGAACAGCACCTGCGGCCCCCACAGCAACGCGACCGTGTTCGGGTGACGTGCGTCGATCGGCTCGACGCGCATATTCAACGGCAGATCCAGTTCGATTCGATCGCCGTTGCGCCACTGGCGGCGGATGCTCGTAAACGTGCCCGGCACGGGAGCGCCGTCGATGCGTTTGCCATTGACCGCGACGGTTGCGCCGTTGGCCCATGATGGAATGCGCAGCTGGAGAGAGAACTCCACTGGCTTCGATGCCGCGACTTCGATGCTTACAAGCGGATCAAACGGGTAGTCGGTTCGTTGCGTAAGGGCGACTTGCGCGCCGTCGTGCGCCCAGCGCACGGTCGACGGCAGATAAAGATTCACGAGCACGCCTTCGCTGCGGTGAAAATAGGCGTTCAGCCGATAGTCCGTCGCGACCTGCGGCAGCGTGCCCGAGCAACAGGGCCACTT
>JBOHZW010000171.1:0-1603 GCA_050738715.1 Steroidobacteraceae bacterium
GGGATGCATCCGGACGCGAGTTGTATTTTGCCGCGCAGTCGACGCGCGACGCGCCACCGGGCTATCCCGATCTTTTTGTCGACGAGCTCGCGACGCATCGCGTGGTGAACTTCACCGACGGGCTCGACGGCACGCCGGTCGATAACATCGTGCCGCTTGTGGATGGAGGCGTCGCGGTGTCGATTGTGCGCGGCTTCGACTGGACGGTCGAACGTTACGGTAGCGACACCAACACTCACTCGCCGGGTTCCAATGCCGGTGCGGGTCGCGTGTTGCGGCATGTCGCCGGGTCGCTCGGCGCGCTTAACGGTAACGCCCGTCATTCCGCGTGGGCGTGGATCGAATCACGCGCGGGCCATGAGCCGGAAGTCTGGTACGCACGCTCGCTCGATGCTGCGGGCTCGAGCCTGAACGCACCGCCTTTCAACACTGCGGGCGCGCACCGCAGTGTCGAAGCGCTGCGCGTGGAATGGACATTCGAAGGCCGCACGCTGCAGGGCCTGCTGTACTTGCCGCCCGACGCTGGTGCGAACGCGCGCGTGCCGTTGATCGTCGACGGGCACGGCGGCCCGACCGCCGCGTTCATCGATAGCTACAGCGCTCTCGCGGATTATCTCGTTGGCCAGGGATGGGCGCTGTTCCGCCCGAATCCGCGCGGCAGCACGATGCGCGGCGCCGCATTCGCGGCCGCGAACAAGAACGACCTGGGCGGCGGCGATGTGCGCGACATCATGGCCGGTGTCGATCACATGCTGAAGCACTATGCGCTCGATGGGCAACGCATGGCCTTCATCGGCTACAGCTATGGCGGTGAACTCGCCGGCTTCATCGAAGGGCAGACGAAGCGCTTTCGCGCGATCGTGAACGGCGCGCCGGTGATCGATCAGTTCAGCGAATACGGCACGGAGGATGACAGCTACTACGACCGCTGGTTCTACGGCCTGCCGTGGGAGCACTTCGCCGACGCGTGGCGACAGAGTCCGCTGGCGGGCGTCGGTCGGCAGAAAGGCGGCACGCCGATGCTGTTGATACAGGGCCTCGACGACGTATCCGATCCGGCGGGGCAGTCCTATGAAATGTATCGCGCCTTGCGCCAGGCGAAAGTGCCGGTGGAACTCGTCACGTATCCGCGCGAGGGACACAGCACGTTGGCGCGCGGCACCTGGGGCGAACCTTCGAAAGAGCCGTGGCACGGGTTCGATGCGCGGCGGCACATCGTGGAGTTCATCAAGGCGCACCTGGGAACATAAGCCTCAAGCGCTTCGACTCCAGGTCGGCAGTGATGTTGTGGTTGTGTTCGACCACTCGGCGTATATTGCCGGACACAATAACGGGTTCGTTCAAACCTGCGGGGAGCCTCCACAATGCATCGCACTTTTCTCATGCCGCTGTGCGTGGCAGTAGTCGCATTGACAAGCGGCTGCTCCATGATGGCGCCACGCTACACGGCGTCAATCGAAAGCGTTCAGAAAATCAAGGATGCCGGCATTCAGTCGGCAAAAGTGGGCACGTTCGAGTCGACGACTGGCAAAGGCAATGCCAACCCGATTTCGATTCGGGGCAGCTCGCTGGCCTCGCCATATGATTCCTCCTACGCCAAGTA
>JBOHZW010000172.1:0-7325 GCA_050738715.1 Steroidobacteraceae bacterium
GATGTCGGTGGCGGTGAAGCGCCGGTTCTCGATCTCGACGTATTCGCGGTCACGCAACGTCGAAATGATCGACGCGTACGTCGAAGGCCGGCCGATGCCATGCTCCTCGAGCGCCTTGACGAGCGAGGCTTCCGTGTAGCGCGGCGGCGGCTCGGTGAAATGCTGCTCGGGGTGCAACGCGACCAGCCGCACCGCATCGCCGATCTGCATCTGCGGCAACATGTGATCGCCGTCGTCCTCGGCCGTGTCATCGCGCCCTTCCTGGTAGACCGCGATGTAACCGGGCTTGACCAGCGTCGAGCCGTTTGCGCGCATCAGGTGGCGAGATGGGCCATCGGGACCGGCCAGCATGTCGACGGCAACGGTGTCGAACACTGCGTGCGCCATCTGGCAGGCGACCGCGCGCTTCCAGACCAGCGCGTACAGCTTGAACTGGTCGGCATCGAGGTAGCGTTCGATGTCGGCCGGCACGATTGCCGCTGAGGTCGGGCGCACGGCCTCGTGCGCTTCCTGCGCGTTCTTCGATTTCGTCTTGTAGATGCGTATCTCGTCGGCAACTGATTCCTTGCCGTAGAGCTTCTCGATCGTCGCGCGGATCTCGGTGATGGCCTCCACAGCCAGCGTGACCGAGTCGGTGCGCATGTAGGTGATGAGGCCGACGCTGCCTTCGCCGGTATCGACGCCTTCATAAAGTTGCTGCGCGATGCGCATCGTGCGCTGCGCCGAGAAGCCGAGCTTGCGCGAGGCTTCCTGCTGCAGCGTCGAGGTCGTGAATGGCGGCGACGGATTGCGGCGCCGCTGCTTTTTGTCGATCGTCAGCACCTTGAGCTGGGCGCCGCCGGTGTTGCGTAGCGCCGCTTCGGCCGCGCGCGCGCCGCTTTCATCGGTGAAGCTGAACTGCTCGACTTTGCGGCCGGCATATTCCACGAGCTTGAGCGGAAAGGTCTGCTCGCTGTGCTCACCCTCGGCGTCGATGGTCCAGTATTCCTGCGGCACGAACGCGGCGATCTCGTCTTCGCGTTCGCAGATCATGCGCAGCGCCGGACTTTGCACGCGTCCGGCCGACAGGCCGCGCCGCACTTTCTTCCAAAGGAGCGGTGAAAGATTGAAACCGACCAGGTAGTCGAGCGCGCGCCGCGCCTGCTGCGCATTGACCAGATCGAGCGACAGGCCGCGCGGGTGCGTGACCGCTTCGCGGATCGCGTTCTTGGTTATCTCGTGGAACACGACTCGCTGCGAACTCTTGCCCTTGAGTTCGCCGCGTTCCTTGAGGATTTCGTGCAGGTGCCAGGCAATCGCCTCGCCCTCGCGGTCGGGGTCAGTGGCCAGCAACAGTACCGACGCTTTCTTCAGCGCCTTCGAGATCGCCGTGACGTGCTTTTCATTGCGCTCGATCTGGCGGTACTGCATCGCGAAATCATGGTCGGGATCGACGGCGCCTTCCTTCGGCACCAGGTCGCGCACATGGCCGTAGGAGGCGAGCACTTCGTAGTCCTTGCCCAGGTATTTCTTGATCGTGCGCGCCTTGGCGGGCGATTCGACGATGACGAGGTTTTCTGCCAACTAAACGCTTCCTAAAAACGAAAAACCGCGGACGTGCCGCGGATGCTGCTGCCGCTTGCCAGTTCGGACGCTCAATGGGGCACTTGCGCGGGCAATTCGAACACCATGTCTTCCATGCGTTCGCAGGCCGCTTCCTCGCCGGGCTGGCAGGACAACACCATCAGCACGACCCACTTCACCTGTTCGAGGCTGAGCTCTTCGTTGCCCAGCGCCAGCAGGCGGTCGATGACGATCTCGCGCTGGTTCGCCGACAGGATGCCGCCGCGCTCGAGCGACAGCAGCAGCCCGCGCGCATCGGCATCGAGCCGCGCGCACTCTTCATGGGTATATAAGCGGAATGCGCGGTTGTCGTCGCGCAACCCAGGCCGCGAGCGCTCATCGGCCAATTCGGCCAGCCAGTCGAGCGCCCGCTCGACGTTGGCGCCGCGAAAGCCAGCGTTTTCCAGGTCGCGCGCAATGTCAGCGCGCTCGGCGACGGCCGGCATCTCCTCGAACAGGTAGTGATCGAAGACGTAGACCAGGATGTCGAATACTGTGTTGTCCATCATGCCTTGTTCTTGCCGATTCGCGCGTACCGACCGCCCGGGTGGAGTGCCACCCTTCCCTCGAGCTCGAGGATCAGCAGCATGGACGCCAGATGAGGGCTCGCAAGACCGGTCCGCTCGACCAGGCCATCAATGCCCTGGGGGTCGAATCCGAGCGCATCTAACAGGATTTCATAGTCCTTGTCCAACACACCGCTCCCGGGCGCGGGCCTTTCGGCCGTCTCGGCTGAATCTGTAATATCCTGTTTAGTAAAGGGAATCTTGAGCTCAGAGAGCACGTCGTCGGCGGTCTCGACGAGCTTCGCGCCCTCGCGCAGCAGCTGGTGGCAGCCTCGGGCGAGCGGATTGTGGATGCTGCCGGGGATCGCAAAGATCTCGCGCCCCTGGTCCAGCGCGCAGCGGGCGGTAATCAGCGAGCCGCTGTGACGGGCCGCTTCGACTACCAGCGTGCCGAGCGACAGCCCGCTGATCAACCGGTTGCGGCGCGGAAAATTCCATCGCTGCGGCGCGGTGCCAGGCGGGAACTCACCGACCACGGCGCCGCCCTGCGTGATGATGCGCGCCGCCAGCGCCGCGTGTTCGGGCGGGTAGACCTGGTCGAGCCCGCAGCCGAGCACCGCAATAGTGCGCCCGCCGCCGGCGAGCGCGCCTTCATGCGCCTGCGCGTCAATGCCGACCGCCAGTCCGCTCGTGATCGTCAGGTTCATGCGTGCCAGGTAGCGGGCGAAATCGAACGCGGTGCGCGCGCCGCTTGCGGTCGGGTTGCGGCTGCCGACGATCGCGAGCTGCGCGGACATCAGCGCATCGGCATCGCCTTGCAGGTACAGCGCGACCGGCGCCGCGGCGATGCGCTTGAGGAGCGGTGGATAGCACTCGCTCTCGCAGCCGATGAGCTGCACGCCGGCCGTTTCCATCCAGCGGCGATCGCCATCGAGCAGCGCCGCATCGGGATGCGCGAGCCACGCGGCAGCCGCCGCTGGAATGCCTCGCGCCGTGAGCCGCGTGATACTGCTACCGACTAATGCGATCGGCTCGTCGACATCCGCGGCGCGCAGGTGATCGGCGTGCAAACCGGGCGCGCGCGCCAGCGCGAGTGCCCGCGATTGCTCATCGATCGTTCGCACGCTCATGGAGGGGGAGCATAAAGCAAAGGGCCCGCGTTGCAGCGGGCCCTTTGTATCCAGTCAGCGCAGATTCAGGGCGTGACGACCCGATCGCCGACGCCGAGCGGAACCGAGTTGCTCGCGATCAGCGCGTAGCTGACGTGCTCGTACACGCGGTACACGAGCAGCGTGCCCACCTGTTCAACCGGCAGTTTGGTGTCGCGGAAGCGCGTGCAGGTCCTGTTGCCGGTGATGAGCGCGCAGCGGTCCTTCACGGTCTGCGTCCTTTCATTCACACGCAGCACGTGGCCGGGCTCAAGCCCGTCCTGGCTGCCGCGATCGAGCGCGACGGTCTGGAACTGGCCGGCGAGCAGCACGCCGTTGACGATCGCGATGATCTGGCCCTGGATGTTCGTGGACGGCGAGTGCGGCGTGAAATCGCCGACGGTGCCGCTGGTCTCGGGAAGCAACACGTCGCCGGCGATGATCTCGCGCGCGGAATCGATGATCTGCGCCTTGGCCGGCTCGCCGGCGCGCGACACCTGCGCGGTTCCGACGTACATTGCAAGGTAGCCGAGTGAGCCGTGGCCGTCGGGATCCTTGAGCTTGTCGCCCACGTGCAGCACGGTGAACCGCTCGCCTTCCGAAGCCTTCAAGTGGTTCACGTAGATTTCATTGCCGGAGCCGGCGATCAGGTGATGGTCGCGCAGCGCGAGCACGTACGGTGAAGCCTCAGCCTGGCTCTTCGTCAAAACGCCGGGGCGCGAGAGGAATGCGGCGATCGTCGCATACGGAATGCTCGCGATCGGTCCTTCCAGCTGTGTGCTGCGCAGCAGCGGTTCGAGCCGCGTGCCGCTGCCGGTGTGCTGCAACTGCAGTGCGACGCCGGAGCTGCCCGAACCGAGTCCGCCCTTCGCCAGGCGCAGCGTGTCGCCCGGATAGATGCGGTGCGGATTGCTGACTTCGGGATTCACATACCAGATCTCCGGCCACAGCCAGGGATCCTTCAGGAACATGTTCGCGAGGCCCCACAGCGTATCGCCCTTCTGCACCGTGTAGCTCTTCGGCGCGGTCGGGCTCAGGGCGCTCGACGCATCCGTCATCACGGTGGTGGTTGCGCCGGCCGCGTTGGCGTCGGCCGAATCGGCTTCGGCATCGGGTAGGTTTGAAGTGACCGTTTGCGGTTCATCCGACTCGTCCACCTGCGCCGGGCGTTCCACCGGCGTGGCCATGGGTGCCGCGGGACCGGCGTGTTCCTCGTGCCCGGTCCAACGGTGAATGAGCGAGCAGCCGCCGAGCGCCAGGCCCAGGGCCAATACCGGGGTCAACCGGCTCATTGTCTTATAGGGGAACATCCCTCACTCCTACGATACGGGCGCGCAAACGGGGGGTGGGGTGCCCACCCTCAGCCTGTTATAAACTCAATGGCTGCCAAACGCACATTGTCCGGTGCGGAGTTTGTGCGCTGGATCACATAGGCGCAAGCCGAGGTTTCAAAAAGCCAACATGGCGCAATTAACGATCCTGGAGTTTCCCGACCCCCGCTTGCGCACCCGCGCGGCGCCGGTGCAGGTATTCGATGCCGCGCTCGGAGACCTGATCGAGGATATGTTCGAAACGATGTACGCCGCGCCGGGTATCGGGCTCGCGGCGACTCAGGTCAATGTGCACCAGCGCCTGATGGTCATCGATGTCAGCGAAACGCATGATGAGCGGCAGGTGTACATCAATCCGGTGATCCTGACGCGCGACGGCGTAGCAGTGAGCGAAGAAGGCTGCCTGTCAGTGCCGCAGGTGTTCGAGCCGGTCGAACGCGCGGAACGCGTGAGTGTGCGCGCGCAGGATGCGCGCGGCGAATTCTTCGAACGTGAGCTGACCGGGCTGCTGGCGGTGTGCCTGCAGCACGAGATGGATCATCTGGAAGGGAAACTATTCGTCGATCGGCTTTCCAGCCTGAAGCGCGAACACATCCGCCGTCGCCTCGAGAAAGAGCGGCGCGAGCGCGCCAGCATGCCGCCGAGTCGCACGCGTCGGCATGTGCCGGCGGCGTCCGGCGCCAAGGTCATCTGAAGATTTCGATTCCGGAATGCTGCGCATCGCCTTCGCCGGCACGCCGGAATTCGCAGTGCCTGCGCTCGACGCGCTGGCGGCCTCAGCGCACTCGCTCGTCGGCGTACTGACGCAGCCAGACCGGCCCGCGGGTCGTGGACAGTCGCTCCGCGCGAGCGCGGTCAAGCAACGCGCGCTCGAGCTCGGTGTGCCGGTTGCGCAGCCCGCGCGGCTTAGCGGCGACGCGGAGCGCGCGCCGCTTGTTTCGTGGCGACCCGAGTTGCTGGTCGTCGTGGCCTACGGCCTGGTCCTGCCGCGCGCGGTGCTCGGGATTCCGCGGCTCGGGTGCCTGAACATCCACGCATCGCTGTTGCCGCGGTGGCGCGGCGCGGCACCGATCCAGCGCGCGATTCTCGCCGGCGATGCCGAAACCGGCGTCACGATCATGCAGATGGACGCTGGACTCGACACTGGCCCGATACTCGCGCAACGCGCGCTGCGCATCGAGCCGACGGCAACGAGCGCCGCGCTGCACGAGGTGCTGGCGCGGCAGGGCGCGGAATTGCTGCTCGATGTGATCGCCACGCTCGAGCGCGGCAGTGCGGTGCCGCGCGCGCAGGGTCTCGCAGGCGTCAGCTACGCGAAAAAACTGGAGAAGCGCGAGGCGATGATCGACTGGTCGGCCGATGCGCCAAGCATCGCGCGGCAAGTGCGTGGCTGCAACCCGTGGCCTACTGCGCAAACTCATCTCGCCGGACAACTCGTCAAAATCTGGCAGGCTGACGCGCTGGCAGTGCCGAACGAAGCGCTGGCGGGGCAGGCTGACGCGTTGTCCGCACCAGGCAGCGTGCTCGGATTGCGCGACGCCCGCCTGCTCGTCGCCTGCGGCTCAGGCGCGCTTGCGATCGAGAAACTGCAGAGCGCCGGCAAGCGCATCGTCACGGCTGCGGAATTCGCGCACGGGCACGCGCTCGACGGCCTGAAATTCGGTTGAGCGCAGCGGGCAAACGCAGCGCGCGCCGGCCGGCGCGGTCCGCCAGGCCGCCGGGTACTGCCGCGCTGATTCTGCAAGGCGCCGCGCGCGCAGTGGCCGCGGTATTGAACGGGGAGAGCGCGCCACGCGGACAGCGCGCTGCGATCCAGGCTGTGACACTCGGCACAGTGCGCTGGTACCTGCGGCTCGCGCCCGCGGTGTTGCCGTTGCTCGCGCGGCCGAACGCGCAGGTCGACGCGCGACTGCGTGCACTGCTGGCCTGCGCGGCGCACCAGCTCGAGTATTCAGCGCATCCGCCCGCCACGACGGTGGCGGCGGCTGTGGATGCTGCGCGCGCACTCGACCTTAAGGCCGCGGCCGGACTCGTCAACGCCGTGCTGCGCCGATACTTGCGCGAGCGCTTATCGCTCCTTGCGAATGTCGATCGAGACCTCGCCGCGCGCCATGCGCATCCCGCCTGGCTCGTCGACGCGCTTCGCGCCGCCTGGCCGACGGAACTCGAGCGCGTGCTCGCGGCGAACAACGAGCATCCGCCGATGTCGCTGCGCGTCGACCTGACGCGCACGCGCGTCGACGAATATCTCGCGGCACTCGCCGCGCGCGGCATGGCAGGCAACGCCGTCAGCGGTGTGCCGTCGGCCGTCACGTTGTCGCAACCCGTTGCAGTGGCGGAGCTGCCGGGTTTCGACGGTGGCAGCGTTTCGGTGCAGGACCCGAGCGCGCAGCTGGCCGCGCTGTGGCTTGCGCCGCGCGGCGGCGAGCGCGTGCTCGATGCCTGCGCAGCGCCAGGCGGCAAGACCGGCGCACTGCTCGAGATTGCCTCCGGGCCGGTCTCACTGACTGCTATCGATAGCGATGCGCAACGGCTCGCGCGCGTCGGGGAGAACCTGCGCAGGCTCCAGCGCGACGCGCGCTTGCTGCAAGCGGATCTGACCGCACCGCCAACATGGTGGGATGGCGCGGCCTTCGATGCGATCCTGCTGGACGCGCCCTGCTCGGGAACCGGCGTGATTCGCCGGCATCCGGATATCAAGTTGCTGCGCCGCGCGAGCGACATCGACGCGTTTGCAT
>JBOHZW010000173.1:0-2809 GCA_050738715.1 Steroidobacteraceae bacterium
GGCTACGGCTACGGCTGCGGCGGGGATAGCGGCCGCGGGCGGCGCCGGGCCACGGCGTGCCGGAGCCGGCTTGCGGTGGCGCACGGGCGCCTGCCGCACCGGGCGTGCACCACGGCCGCTCTTACGGCGGGGATTCCCCTGCTCGTCGAGCTCGACGAATTCGTCCTCGCTGACCGCCATCTGCGGCACCGAGCTCTTGCCTTCAATCACTGCTTCGGCGACCGCGCCGGTATAAAGCTGGATGGCGCGCATCGCGTCGTCGTTGCCGGGAATGATGTGATCGATGCCATCGGGCGTGCAGTTCGTGTCGACGACCGCGACGACCGGGATGCCGAGCTTGCGGGCCTCGTGGATCGCGATGTGCTCGTGGCCCACGTCGACGACGAACAGCGCGTCGGGCAGCGCTTCCATCGCCTTGATGCCGCCCAGGCTCTTCTCGAGCTTGATCATCTCGCGGCGCAGCATCGTCGCTTCCTTCTTGCCGCGCTTTTCGATCGCGCCGGAAGCGGTCAGCTCTTCGAGGTCGGCCAGTCGCTTGATCGACTGGCGCAGTGTCTTGAAATTGGTGAGCATGCCGCCGAGCCAACGCTGGTTGACGTAGGGCATGCCGCAGCGCACCGCATCGGTCGCGATCGAGTCGCGCGCCGAGCGCTTGGTGCCAACGAACAGGATCCGGCCTCCGTCGCCGACGACGCGCTTGATGAACGCCATCGCCTCGACGAACAGCGGCTGGGTCTGTTCGAGATTGATGATATGGATACGGTTACGTTCGCCAAAGATGTAGGGAGCCATCTTCGGGTTCCAGAAGCGGGTCTGGTGTCCAAAATGGACGCCCGCTTCCAGCATCTGTCGCATCGACACGCTGGACATAGATCTTCCTCGTTGTTGGGTTAGGGCCTCCGCGTATCCTTGACGGCGATTCCCACTCCCATTGAAGTGGGGACACCCAGCCGCAAGTTACTGATACGCGTGTGGATTGCGTTGCCAAAAAAGGCCGCGCTTTATACCATGATCTTCCCGCAGGAACAACGCTCCAGGCATCTTAAGGCACCCCATGCTCCGCCCCACCCGAGTGTCCATCAAGACGGCCGATGAACAGGCCAAATTGCGCGTTTCCGGGCGCCTGGCGGCCGACGTGCTCGACATGATCACGCGTCACGTGGTTCCCGGAGTGACTACCGAGACACTCGACCGGCTGTGCAACGAGTTCATCGTGCAGGCGCAACAGACGATCCCGGCCAACGTCGGCTACCGTGGATTCCCGAAGACCGTCTGCACCTCGCCGAACCACGTGGTCTGCCATGGCATCCCGAACGATCGGGTGCTCAAGAGTGGCGATATCCTGAACATCGATGTCGCGATCATCAAGGACGGCTACCACGGCGACACGAGCCGCATGTACTTTGTCGGCAAGCCTCCGGTGCAGGCGCAACGGTTGACGGAGACCTGCCGCGCGGCGATGTGGCAGGCCATCGACCTGGTGCGGCCGGGTGCGCACCTGGGCGACATCGGCCACGCGATCCAGCAGCTTACAGAGAGCAATGGATTTTCAGTTGTCCGTGAATATTGCGGTCACGGTATCGGGCGCGTCTACCACGAAGATCCGCAAATCCTGCACTACGGCGAGGTTGGCACCGGCATGGAGCTCGTGCCCGGCATGGTGTTCACGATTGAGCCGATGATCAACGCCGGCAAACGGCACACGCGCGTGCTGCCGGATGGCTGGACCGTCGTCACGAAAGACCACTCGCTGTCGGCGCAGTGGGAACACATGGTGCTGGTGACGCCGACGGGCCACGAAGTGCTGACGCTCGGCGCCGCCGAACGCAGCGCCGCATGATCGCCGACCCCGCCGCACTCGACGATTCCCTCCCTGCAGCGCCCGCGAGCATCGACTGGCCGTTGCTCGCGCGACTGCCATTGCTCCTTGCCGCCGATCACTGCTCCGCCGACACCTGCCGCCAGCTGCTGCTGCAGGGCCAGCAGGAACTGCAGCAGCGCTTTCGCGACGACGACCCGGTCGAAGCGCTGGTCCGCGCGCGCGCCGCATTCATCGATCGCTTGCTCGCGACGCTGTGGCCGCAACGGCTCGGCGCGGGATTGTCGGCGCGCCTCACGCTCGCCGCGGTGGGCGGTTACGGGCGCGGCGAGCTGCATCCCTGCTCCGATGTCGATCTGCTGGTGCTGACGCCCGAGCCGCTCAACGGCTCCGATCGCGAACCAATCGAGAAGCTCGTGTCCTTCCTTTGGGACATCGGCCTCGAGGTCGGACACAGCGTGCGCACCGTGAACGAGTGCGCGGAAGAAAGCATTGCCGACGTCGGTGTCATGACGACGCTCCTCGAAGCGCGTGCGCTGGCTGGCAACGCCACGCTGCTGCCGGCGATGCGCGCGGCGCTCGTGCCCGATCGCGTATGGCCGGTGCGCGATTACTTCGCCGCCAAGGTGCGCGAGCAGCAGGAGCGGCATCTCAAGGCCAACGACACGGCATACAACCTCGAGCCCAATGTAAAGACCGGCCCGGGCGGCTTGCGCGATATCCAGACGATTGCCTGGGTGGCGAAGCGCCACTTCGGCGCCGAGTCGCTCGATGAGCTGGCGACGCACGGGTTCCTGACCGCCTCCGAACTGCGGCGCCTGAAGCAGGCGCAATCCTTTTTGTGGAAGGTGCGCTTCGGCCTGCATGTGCTCACCGGCCGGCACGAAGACCGATTGCTGTTCGATCACCAGATCAGGCTGGCGCAGAGTTTCGGCTACGAGGATGGCAGCTATACGCTCGCGGTCGAGCAGCTCATGCAGCGCTACTACC
>JBOHZW010000174.1:0-1588 GCA_050738715.1 Steroidobacteraceae bacterium
CGTGCTCGACACCTGCGGTGGCCTGGGTTACTTCGCGGCCTGGTGCCTGCGCGGCGGCGCCGCGCGCGTGTTGTCATTTGAGAAACAAGCGGCCGTGTTGTGGCTGCGCTCGCTGAATCCCTGGTCACCCGACAGTCCCTGGGAACCATCTCCGGGCGCGGCACTCGAGCTCGCGCAGGGCGACATCGCGGAGCAGATTCCCACGCTGCCCGATCGTTCGGTCGACGCGATCCTTCACGATCCGCCGCGTTTCGCGCTGGCCGGCGATTTATATTCGCAGGTTTTTTACGACCAGCTCGCGCGCGTGCTGCGACCTGGTGGAACACTGTTCCACTACACCGGCGCGCCCAACAGCAAGAGCCGCGGCCGAGACCTGGCGCAGGAAGTGAGCGCGCGACTGCGTCACGCGGGTTTCGCGCCTGAGCTCAATGGGGACGGTGTGCTGGCGCGCGCAGCGGCGCCCAAGCACTAGGGGTGTGCAAGCACTATGGATGCTCGGCCTCGACTCGCACGCCCTCGCGCCGCACGAGGAACAAACCAGCGGCGATGATGATCGCCGCGCCCAGCAACGTAAAACCGTCTGGACTCGTGCGCCAGATCAGCCGATCGAGCCCCAGCGTCCACACGAGCGAGGTGTATTCAAACGGTGCGATGGCTGACACTTCGCCGTGGCGGAACGCAAAGGTCACGCCCCACTGTGCGCAAAAACCGGTGATGCCGACGCCGGCGACGATCCATGCGTCGGCCGCGCGCACCGGTTGCCAATGCGGGTAAGCCAGCGCGGTCGATCCGATCGCGAGCATCGAAATCAACCAGAACATCAGGCTTTCCATCGAATCGGTGCGTCCCAGGATACGGATCGCGATCGCCGAGATCGTGTAACAGATGGCCGAAGCGACGACCGCCAGCCCGCCCAATGTCAGCACACCGCCGCCGCTGGGTCGCAGCACGACCAGCACGCCCGCAAGCCCGATGCCGATCGCGAGCCAGCGCGCCGCGCCGACGCGTTCGCCCAGCACTGGCACCGACAGCGCGGTGATCAGCAGCGGCGCGATGTAGAAGATTGCGTAGGTCTCGGTCATTGGCAGCCGATGCAGGCCATACACGAAGCTGTAGAGCATGAACACGGCCAGCGCGCCGCGCGCCATGTGCAGCGGCCAACGGACGCGCAGCATTGCGCCGAGGGAACTGCGCCACACGACGTAAACGTAGACGAGCGGGAACGAGGCGAGGCTGCGTAGCGCCGTCACCTGCATCGGCGAGTAGTGCTGCGCCAGCAGCTTCATGCCCGCGTCCATCACCGTGAACAGCGCCGCCGCCACGACCATGGCGACGATGCCCGGTAGATTCCTGTTTGCGCTCATCGCTGGCTCAGGCCGCGTGGTCAGTAATGGGGCGGAGGTTCGTGGGCAGTCGCGCTGGCGCCCTCCGGACTCTCGTAGCCCGCCAGCCGTTCGTTGACGATGCGCAGGCGCTCGCGCAGTTCAGCCAGCTCGCGCTGCTGTGATGCGCAGGCCGCCCCGAGCGCAGCGACCGTGTCTTCGAGGTGCGTGAGCTTGATTTCGAGTGCCTCGAAGCGCTGCTGATC
>JBOHZW010000175.1:0-2802 GCA_050738715.1 Steroidobacteraceae bacterium
ACACCCATTGCGCCAAGTTTCGCCAATGCCGCTGCATCCACGCGCGCCGCATCGACGACCGTCAACCGGAGGCGCGTCGTGCAGGCATCGACGGAAGTCAGGTTCGCGGCGCCACCCAGCGCTTTAATCATGGCCACGGCACGCGGCGCGGCGGCACTCGTCGCGGATCCGGCGGCGTCGCCATCGTCACTGGCGCCGCGCCCGGGCGTGGCCAGGTTGAAACGCACGATGCCGTAGCTAAACAGCAGGTAATAGAGTGCGAAATAGGCCACACCGATCGGCAGCAGCCACAAGGGCCGCGTCGCCAGCGAGAAATTCAGCACGTAATCGAACAGGCCCGCCGAAAAACTGAAGCCGAGATGCACGCCCAGCACATGCATGATGACCATCGCCAGGCCGGTGAGCAGCGCGTGCACGGCGTACAGCGCGGGCGCCAGGAACATGAACGTGAATTCGATCGGCTCGGTGACGCCGGTCAGAGACGAGGTCAGCGCGATCGACAGCAGCAATCCGCCGACGGCGCGGCGTCGCTCCGGGCGCGCCGCGCGGTACATCGCCAGGCAGGCGCCAGGCAATCCAAACATCATCACGGGGAAAAACCCGCTCATGAAGGCGCCGGCGGATGGATCGCCGGCAAAGAAGCGTTTCAAGTCGCCGGTGACGCCGTGGTAATCGCCGAGCAGGAACCAGGCCAGGTTGTTGAGGATATGATGCAAGCCGGTGACGATCAGCACGCGATTGAGCGCGCCGTACGCGAACAGGCCCAGCGAGCCCGCGCCGACGACCGCGTGGCTCAGTGAATCCATGCCGCGCGCAAGCATCGGCCAACCGAATCCGAACGCCACCGCGACGAGCACGCCGATGCAGCCGGTGGCGATCGGCACGAAACGCCGGCCGCCGAAAAATGCCAGGTAGCTGGGCATTTCGATGTCGCTGTAACGGTTGTACGTGAATCCGGCAATGATCCCCGACAGCACGCCGACCGGCATGCTGAGCTTGGCGAGTTGCTGAGTTCGCCAGGCCGATGCGGCCAGATCAGCTGCCGAGCCGCTCAAACTCGCCGTCACGAACGGCGGCACGGTCAGCAATGCTTCGGCGCCGTGCGTGGCAACCAGGAATCCCACCAGGCTCGCCAGTCCCGCGGCTCCGTGATTCTCGCGCGCAAACCCCACCGCGACGCCGACCGAGAATACAAGCCCGAGATTGGAAAAAATCGCATCGCCCGCGGCGGCCAGCACCTTGATGTCGAGGAGGTCGGGCTGGCCGAGCCTCAGCAACAGTCCCGCCACCGGCAACACGGCGATGGGGAGCATCAGCGCGCGCCCCAGCCGCTGCAGTCCTTCCATTGTCCTAGGCATGAGCTTCGCTCCATTCGCGCACCAACGCGCGCACCGCGGAAGCCGACGTGGCGGCGAGTGCGCGCCGCGCGAGCGCCGCACAGTCGGCCAGCGCGAGGCTGCGCACGATGCCCTTGATGCGCGGAACCTGTGCGGGCACAACCGAAAGTTCGCGCACACCCAGCCCCAGCAGCAACGGCACCGCGGCGCCATCGGCAGCAAGTGCGCCACACACGCCCACTTCGATGCCGCGCGCCTGGGCGGCCTGCGCGACGCGTTCGATGAGTCGCAACACGGATGGATGCGCAGCATCGAGCCGTGAAGCGAGCGTCGGATGCAGCCGGTCCATCGCCAGCGTGTATTGCGAAAGGTCATTGCTGCCGATCGACAGGAAATCGACTTCCGCGCAGAACTGCTCGGCGAGGATCGCCGATGCCGGCGTTTCAATCATGATGCCGAGCTTGGGGAAAGGCACGGCAAGCGCGGTCGCAATGGCCGTGAGCCGATCGCGCACGGTGCGCACCTCATCGAGTTCGGTGACCATCGGCAACAGCACGCGACATTGTCCAGGCGGCGCGACGCGCACGATGGCGCGCAACTGCGTCTCGAGCAGATGCGGCTGCGCGAGGCTCGTGCGCAGGCCGCGCAATCCGAGTGCCGGATTGTCCTCGTGCGCCTGCGACACGTAGGCAAGTGGCTTGTCGCCCCCCGCATCGAGCGTGCGGATCGTCAACGTTCGCCCGTCGAGTGCCGTCGCGATGGCCTGGTACACGGCGAGCTGTTCGTCCTCGCCGGGAGCCTGCGCACGATCGAGGAACAGGAATTCGGTGCGCAGCAGGCCGCAGCCTTCGGCGCCCGCCATGACCGCGGGCGCTGCTTCCGCGACGGCGCCAAGGTTGCAATACACGTGCACCGGTGTGCCATCGCGCATCAGCGCAAGCTGCCGCGCAGCAGCGACATCGCTGGCGTGCGCTCGCGCACGCTGCTCGATTGCAGCGACGATGCGAGCGCGCTCCTCGCTCGGCGGCGAGACCAGCAACTGCCCCTGTTCGGCATCCAGCACCAGCCGCGTGCCGGGGGCGATCGACAACACGGCCGGACCCGCGGCAACCAGCATCGGCAATCCCATCGACGCGGCCAGGATCGCCACATGCGATGTGCCGCCGCCTTCCGACGTGCACACGCCCGACAAGCGTGTGGCATCGAGCGCCAGGAGTTGCGATGGCAATAACTCCGCGGCCAGCACGATCGCGCCCGCGGGCAGATCGATCGAGGCTTCCGGCGCGTCGCCATTGAGCACGCGCAGCACCTGTCGTTCGATGTCCAGCAGGTCGGCCCGGCGTTCCGCCATGCGCGGATCGGCCAACGCGGCAAGCGATGCGGCTGCGTTGCGCAGCGATTCGCGCCACGCCGCGCCGGCGCTCGCACCGGCGTCGAGCCGCGCGAGCGCTCGCAGCCGCAGGAC
>JBOHZW010000176.1:0-2348 GCA_050738715.1 Steroidobacteraceae bacterium
CAAGCGGCACGATGTTATCGACCGGCGTGCCGTCCAGGCCATCCGTGAGATTCACTACGCGATGCGTCGCGAGCTCATCGACAAAAAGATCGGGATAACCCGGCGGCGCGTCGCGCGTGGATTGCGAAGCGAAGTACAACTCGCGTCCGGATGCGTCCCATCGCGGCGTCGCGATCTCGCGTGGGCACTCGCCCAGCGCTTCCGGAGTTTCCGGGTGCGCAATGGAAACCATCCACGCATGCCGCGACGGCTCCAGGTCTGACCCGTGGTGCAGCGCCTGTGTCACCACCACAAGCCGTGTGCCATCCGGGCTCCACGCCGCTTCGGCGACGTCATCGTGCAACGGCACGACGACGGCCTTGTGCGTGGACAAGTTCCACAAGTACAGGTGCGTGCCATGCGTCTCGTGATCGACCCAGTTCGCGTCCGCCTTTGCTTCGGCCTGCGCCTTCTCGCCCGGCGTCTGCGGATCCGCCGCGATGACCCACAGCCACTTGCCGCTGGCGTCGACATCGTACGACTTCACTTCGACCGGCAATGTTGTCACCGGCTTGTGAGTGTCGGCCGCGCCGGCACTCGCTGCGTCGATCGGTGGCAGCGCATCCGGCGCGCGCGAATCATCGACGGTAATCGGCACTTCGATCGCAAGCTTCTGCGCCTCGCCGCCCAACATCGATAGCTGGAACACATCCGCCTGCTCGCCCCGATGCGCGATGAAGAGAATGCTGCGCCCATCGGGCATCCAGCGTGCGGACGATTCGCCGTCCTTGTCCTTGTCGGGTGAATTGGTGAGCTGCCGCGGCGCGCCGCCCGCCGGGTCGAGCAGCCACAGATGCCGGCGCGCGCCATCCGCCGTCGGCTCGCGCACCTGCAGCAGCACCGCGGATCCATCCGGCGAGACTTGCGGGTTCTCGAATAAACGCAGATGACGCAGGTCTTCGTTGCCGGGCCACGCCGTTTGGCCGGCGGCAGCATCGCCACTGGCAACGTCGACGGCCGCGACTAGCCCTATATATAAGGAGGCGAGGGCCCAACGGCGAGCGCGATGCATAGGGTGCGGATTTAACCATGTTCACCCTCGTCGCGTAAGATCGTGAGACCTGTAGTTTTCCCCGCGCCCCGGCTACTCATATATATAACTGGTGAATTGACGGAGCGTTAGGGAAGCCCATGGGCGCGGAGCAGGAAGCAGCTTTCCTCGAGGACGTGAACCCGAATCTTGGGATCGTCCATTCCGTCTGCCGCGCCTACGTGCCGCGCCATACGCCGGAGTACGACGATGTCTACCAGGACATCATGTACCAGCTGTGGAAGTCATATCCGCAGTTCAAGGGCGATTCGAAATTCAGCACCTGGATGTATCGCGTCGCGCTGAACACCGCGATCGCACACGTGCGGCGCAGCGTGCGCGCACCACGCGATGCGGAGTTGACCGCGGCGATTGCCGACTCGACGCGCGCGCACGATGACGCGCAATCGACCGAGGACATCGAGCGCCTGTACCGCGCGATCGAAACACTCAGCGATGTCGACAAGGCGATCGTGCTGCTGCATCTCGACGATCACGGCTACGACGACATCGCCTCGATCACCGGCCTCACTAAAACCAATGTCAGCGTGCGCCTCGTGCGCATCAGGCGCGCGCTGGCTGATCGACTGCAACAAACGGCATGAACCAAGGAGCAACCATGGACACGGCAATCGACATCAAGGCCTGCTGGCAGCAGGGCAAGACCACCGAAGGCACTCGCGCGGTCACAGATTCCGATCTACGCTCGATCACCGCTTCGCGCGTGCGCAAGCAGTTCAAGACTGTCGCAGGATTCGTGTGGGCCTCCCTCGTGCACCAGATCATCCTGTACTCCTTTCTTTCGTACACGCTGGTGCGAAACTGGGGCAACGTGCCGGTCATGCTGCTCAGTCTGGCCGGCGCCGCGGTCTATGTGCCGCTGACTGCGGCGCTCCTGCGCCGCGCGCGCACGCTGTACTCCGGTGGCGTTGGTGGTGAAACTGGCGGCACGGTCGGTGCTGCTCCCTCCGACATCGCGCAGCACGTGCGCGCCGAGCGCGATCACCTGGCCGACTTCTTCCGCTTCAAGCGCCGCATGGACTTCATCGGCGTACCGGTGAGCTGCGCAATCGTTGTGTTCGTCACCTTTACGTTGTTCGTGAGCGGTGGTGTCACGGCGTATCCGCTCGCAAGTGTCGGGGTGTTTGCCGCCTGGGTGGCGATGTCGGTCGCGGCGGTGCGCGCGGAGAACCGGAAGCGGTTCGGCGTGCCACTCACTCATCTGGACGCCGTGATCGAGGATCTCGGGCGCACTGCCTGACGCCGGCAGGTGTGCCGC
>JBOHZW010000177.1:0-2058 GCA_050738715.1 Steroidobacteraceae bacterium
AAGCTGACCTGAACGCCAGGCGACACATAGTAGCCGTTGATGGCATAAAGCTTCTTCTCCAGCGCATCGGCCACCATCCACCACCAGATCATGGTGGCGAGCACAATCAGCAGAAACGCAGAGAACGGCGCGTAAAGAAAGAAGCGGTGGGAATAGTGCATCGGTTCGTTCGGTCAGACGCGCAAGCTTAGCTGCATTTGGAATAGCCGCAGGACACGCAGGTGTCGCAGCCTTCGAGCTTGACGAAGCTGGCCGAGCCGCAGCGCGGGCAGAAGCGCGCTGGCGCGCCTTCCGCAGCAACCGCAACCGCGCGGATTTCCTCGCCCATCAGCGGCCCCTCGCGCGGCGCCATGAAGCCGATTGCGATGAGATGGCGCTCGATCACTTCGCCGATCGCGGCCAGCAGCGATGGCACGTAATGGCCGGACTGCCACTGGCCGCCGCGCGGATCGAACACGGCTTTCAGCTCATCGACCATGAAGGTGACATCGCCACCCTTGCGGAACACGGCCGAGATGATGCGCGTCAGCGCGACGATCCACTGGAAATGATCGAGGTTCTTCGAGTTGATGAAGATCTCGAACGGCTGCCGGCGCTCGTGGTCGGTGTCCTCATTGAGCAGGATGTCGTTGATCGTCACGTACATCGCGTGGTCGGTCACCGGCGTCTTGATCTTGTAGGTCGAGCCGATCAGCATCTCCGGCCGCTCGATCTTCTCGTGCAGCTGCACCACCTTCGAACGGTGGCCGTCGCGATGCGTGCTCATGTCGGCTTCGGGCACAGCCGCTAACGCGGCCGTGGCCGCCGCGTCCTCCGGCTTGCGAACCCGGTATTTCGTGATGCGCTTGTTGATCTGCGTGGTCATGCTCAGAACTTCCCGTAATATCCTTCCTTGAGGGCGTCGAACAGGTTCGCGGCGCTGTGCATCTCGCCGTCGTACTCCACCTCTTCATCACCGCGTACTTCCACTTCGCTGCCGTCTTCCAGCGTGAACACGTAGAAGGTGTTGTGCAGGTCTTCGCCCTTGACCAGCACGCCCTGGTGCACTTCCGGATTGAAGCGGAACGTCGTGCAGCCCTTCAGTCCTTGTTCGTGCGCATAGAGATAGATGCCCTTGAACTCCTCGTAGGGGAAATCGGTGGGCACGTTGGCGGTCTTCGAGATCGACGAGTCGATCCACTTCTGCGAGGCCGCCTGGATTTCGACATGCTGGCGCGGCGAAACATCGTCGGTGGTCGTGAAATATTCCGGCAGCGCCTCGGCGCTGCCGCTGGCGCCCGGCATCGCGCGCTGGTTCACCAGTTCGCGGTAGGCCAGCAGCTCAAACGAGAAAACGTCGATCTTTTCCTTGCTCTTGCGGCCGCCGCGGATCACGTTGCGGAAGTAGTGGTGCGCGAAAGTCGGCTCGATGCCATTGCTGGCATTGTTCGCCAGCGACAGTGAAATCGTGCCGGTCGGCGCGATCGAGGTGTGATGCGTGAAACGCGCGCCCACCTGCGCGAGCTGCTCGACCAACTGCGGCGCCACGCCGGCGATGCGCTGCATATAGCGGCTGTAGCGTGCATGCAGCAGCCGGCCCGGAATCTTCGCACCGACTTTCCAGCCGTCGCGCTCCATCTCCGGGCGCTTCCGCAGCAGCTCCTGCGTGACGGTGAACTCCTCGTTCATGATCGGCGCCGGGCCCTTCTCGCGCGCCAGCTCCAGGCCGGCTTCCCATCCGGCCAGGGCCATCTCGCGTGACACGTCTTCGGTGAACTGCACCGACTCGGGCGAGCCGTACTTCATGCCGAGCAGCGAAATCGTCGAACCCAGGCCGAGGAAGCCCATGCCATGGCGGCGCTTGCGCGTGATTTCATCGCGCTGCTGCTCGAGCGGCAGGCCGTTGATCTCGACCACGTTGTCGAGCGCGCGCGTGAACACGCGCACCACTTCGCGGTATTCGTCCCAGTCGAAATGCGCCTGCGGCGTGAACGGCTCGCGCACGAATTGCGTGAGGTTCACGGAGCCGAGCAGACAGGACCCATACGCTGGCAGAGCTTGTTCGCCACAGTTATGCGC
>JBOHZW010000178.1:0-7516 GCA_050738715.1 Steroidobacteraceae bacterium
GCAGCGCCGAATAGTCCTCCAGCGCAAATCCCACCGAATCGAAGATCGTGATGTCAGCGTCGGCGCCGCGGCCGGTCGCTTTGCCACTCAGGAGTGTGGCGAACTCGATGACCGGAAAACCGGACTCCATCTGCTGGATCTCACCTTCGATGCGCGACTGCGGTTCGTATTCGACGTACACCTGGGCGCCGGGCATGCGCAGTATGTCGGCGTGCAGCTCGGTCTTGCCGGGGCAATCGCCGCCCACCGCATTGATGTGCATGCCTTCACGCACCATCGGCGGAGTCATGATGATCGCGTTCTTCTTGTCTGCGGTCACCGTCGTGACGATGTCGGCACCCTTGCAGGCTTCGGCGGTGGAACGCGTGCGCACCATTTTCACGCCGGTCATCTCCGGCATCTCGCGCAGGTTGCGCTCGAGCTTGGCGCTGGCCGCCCCGTCAACGTCGTACAATCGCAGCTCGCGAATGCCGAGCATGCGGCAGAAGGCGATCGCCTGGAATTCGCTCTGCGCTCCGTTGCCGATCAGCGCCATGACGGTGCTGTTCTTGCGCGCCAACCATTTCGCCGCGAGCGCCGACATTGCCGCGGTACGGAGCGCCGTCGTCACAGTAAGCTCCGACAACAACAGCGGATAGCCGGTGTCGACATCCGCCAGCACACCGAAGGCGGTGACGGTCAACAGCCCCGCCGCCGTGTTCTTCGGATGGCCGTTGACGTACTTGAAACTGTACAGCCGGCCGTCGCTGGTCGGCATCAGCTCGATAACGCCCACCTCGGAGTGGCTGGCGAGCCGCGCCGATTTCTCGAACTCGCTCCAGCGGCGGTAATCCGCCTCGATCTCGCGGGCAAGTCGCTCCATGAACACGCCGGCGCCGAGCTTTTGCACCAGGCGCTGGATGTCGCTGACGCCGATGTAATCGACCACGATGCCACTCCTCTACCGACGATGATGCCCGGGGTTCGGGCTAACAAGAAGCGAGCTACTTGCGCAATATGCGCTGTGTTTTGGTTATAATGACAGCATTAATTGTCATTTCGACCATATCTGGCCATGGACGAGCTCGATCACAAGCTGATCTCCAGCCTGCGCGGCAATGCGCGTTTGACAGTAGCCGCGCTCGCTAAGCAATTGCAGGTAGCGCGCGGCACCGTGCAGAACCGCATTGCGCGTCTGGAGCGCGACGGCACCATCGCCGGCTATACGTTGCGGCTCGGTACGCCGATCGATGAGCGCGACATCACTGCCCTGATGACGATCGCGGTGCAAGGCAATAGCGCCGACGAAGTGTTGCGGAGCCTGCGCGGCGATCCTGCCGTGCGCACATTGCACACGACCAACGGCCGCTGGGACATCATCGCCGAACTGCGCGCCGACACGCTCGAGGCTTTCGATCGCGTGCTCGGCCGCATCCGCAAGGTCGAGGGCATCGCCAATACCGAGACGAGCCTGCTGCTGTCGACGCACAAGCTCTAGAGCGTCGCGGCGCTGTAGAGCGCGGTTACGAGCAGCATGAACAGACCGCACAGCAGGTAGGCGCAACCGAGCACGACGAACTTCACGGTAGTCAGCCAGCGCGATTGTCCGTAGAAGTTCTTCATCGAGCGGTACAGGTAACGCAGCAGGCACCAGGCCGCGAGCAGGATCAGCACGCCGATCACGTTGCTGGAAGTGATCCAGTGTGTCGCCAACGTGTAGAGCGACATCATCAGGAAGGCGAAGCTGTGATTGTGGATCAGCAGCAGCAGGTGCTCCAGGTAGTAACGGCGCGGCCGCCAATACAGCAGTTTCATCAGTGCGGCGACCAGCGGCAGGAACACGAACAACGCGCGGCCCAGGTTGTGCACCAGCCGCTCGCGGAATTCGCGACTGTTGTCAGCACGGATGTTGTGGCAGGCCGCCTGCAGCCGCGGCAAGAGCTGGTAGTCGCCGAGATGCAGATTAGTCGTCACATCCGAGCAATCCTTCGGCCCGACCGGCTTCGCCGGTTGGCCCGCCCCGTTGCTTCCGTGGGAGTCGAGCACGGCGCTCAATACGAAGAACAGCACGCTCGTGATCAGGTACAGCCGGAACGGCTGCAGGTAGCGGGCGCGGCGCCCGGCGAAATATTCGCGTGTCAGGTATCCCGGCCGCGCCAACAGCGGCCACACGGTGCGCCATAGCCGCGAGTCCGCGTGCGTGAGCACCTCGGCGGCTTCGCCGATGAAATGTGCCAGCGTGTGGGCTGCCGTGTCGACGCGTTGGCCGCAGGCGCTGCAATAGCGCCCAGACAGCGGCGCTCGGCAATTCTCGCAGTATCCAGGTTGAAGCGGATGATTCTGGCCGGGAACATCCATATGATGGCCCGCATCATAGTCCGGCCCAAGACCGGCGAGGGGAACATTGGCTCATGCAAACTGAAACCATGTCGGGAACCGCGCCGGGCGTAGCAGGTTCCGGCGAGCTGCGGCGCGTATTGGCCTCGCGCCATGTCTCGATGATTTCCTTCGGTGGGATCATCGGCGCAGGCTTGTTCGTCGGCAGCAGCGTCACCATTGCCGCCGCGGGACCGGCAATCGTGCTGAGCTACCTGATCGCCGGCGCGATGGTGCTGCTGGTCATGCGGATGCTCAGCGAAATGGCGGTCGCGCTGCCGCACGTGCGTTCGTTCAGCGACTTCGCGCGCGTGGGGCTGGGCGACTGGGCCGGATTCCTCGTCGGCTGGCTGTACTGGTATTTCTGGGTCATCGTCGTGCCGGTCGAGGCGATCGCCGGCGCACAGCTCCTGCAGAACTGGATCGCATTGCCCGCCTGGGCCCTGGGCGCAATCCTGATGCTCGTGATGACCGGCATCAACCTGATGTCGGCGCGCTCGTACGGTGAGTTCGAATTCTGGTTTGCGCTGATCAAGGTGTCGGCGATCGTCGCGTTCATACTGACGGCGATGGCGTGGGTGTTCGGCCTGACCTCGAGTGGTGCGCCCACATGGAGCAATCTCGTCAACGGCGGCGGCTTTGCGCCGAACGGGGTCCGCGCGGTGCTCGCTGCCGTAACGAGCGTATTCTTCGCGGTCGTTGGCGCCGAGATCACGGTCGTCGCTGCGGCGGAATCGCGCGAACCGGTGCGCGCGGTTGCTCGTATGTCGACGACAGTGATCTCGCGCATCCTCGTGTTCTACGTCGGATCGATCTTCCTGATCGTCACTATCGTGCCGTGGCGGCAAATCGTGCCGGGCAAGTCGCCGTTCACTGCGGCGATGACTGCGATGCATTTCACCTGGGCCAATTCGGCGATGACCTTCATTATCCTGACTGCGGTGCTTTCCTGCCTGAATTCAGCCTACTACGTCACTTCGCGCACACTGTTCTCGCTGGCCGCGCGTGGCGATGCGCCCAAGTCGCTGGTCAAGCTCAACGGCCGCGGCGTCCCGGTTCGCTCGGTGCTGATGGGCAGCATCGCGGGCCTGGCCGGCATCGCCGCGGCGACGATGTCACCGCAGGGCGTGTTCAAGTTCCTCGTCAACGCTTCGGGCGCGCTGGTCGTCGTGATCTACCTGCTCATCGCGTTTGCGCAGGTGAATCTGCGGCGCGCACGCAGCGATGCCGATCAGCGCGCGTTGCCCGTGCAGATGTGGCTGTATCCGCTGTCGAGTTACGTCGCGATCGCCGGCATGTTCATCGTGCTGATCGCGATGGCGACCACGCCGTCGATGCGCGCCGACTTCTATGCCAGCGCCCTCTCGGTGGCGATTGCGGTCATCGCGGCCTGGCTCCATGGCCGTCGCCGCGCGGCGCCTGCGCGCTGAGCCGGGCGCTGCCGGGGATCAGCGGTGCGCGTGATTCAATATCCGCAGCGCACGTGACGGCGGCGTGTTGAGCGGAATGCCGGCGAGCGTGCCGGAATCCTGCGCCATCTGCGACTTGGCAAAACCCGATGCCGGTGTCGGGCAGGTGCCGGGCACGGCAATGTAGTTCAGCGCCGCGGCCAGCCGCGCTTCGGCCGGATCGCCGAGCTGGTGATTGAAGTCGTCCCCCACCGAGCAGCCAGGCAGCACGGCATTCGTCGGCGTCGGCGCATTCTGCGGCGAGAAGCCGTCGGTGTAGTCGCCGAAATTCGCCGCGTTGACGCCGCGGAACTCGATCGAGAAATAGGTCGTGCCGCAATTGTCCTGCGGATAGAACCCATAGGGCTTGCCGCAGGTCGTCGATCCGACCTGGATCACGTCGATGCCAATGCCCGTGAGGCTATTGATGATCGATTCGCTGGCCGAGCAGGTATCGGCGCTGGTCAGCACGAACACGCGCGTCAGGTTCAGCGAGGGCAGCGGTTGCCCTGCAGTGGTAGAAAAACCCTGCGTCGTCGACTCGAACATCACTGGCATGATGGTGCCGCCCGCGACCGGATCAACGGTCGGATGCTTGCTGTTGAACTGCGTCAGCTCGAAAGTCTTGCCCGCTGTCGCCGCCGGGCCCGCGATCATGTACGCGACTTCGCTGGCGATATCGAGATAGCCGCCGCCGTTGTAGCGGATGTCGAGCACCAGGTCGGTGACATTGGCCGCCTGCAGCGTCGTGAACGCGGTGACCAGCGCGGCTTCCGATGTCGCCAGGTGATCGTTGAACAGCATGTATCCGGCAACGCCGCCGCCGGGAGTCGGAATCGTCGTCACGTTCTGCACCGGATGCGATGTGACGTTGGCCGAGACCATCGTGATCGTGCGGGTCGTCGCTGAGCCAACATCCTGCACGACGAAGGTGTGCGATTCGCCGACTGTCAGCGGAAACAATCCCGCGTTCAGCGTGTCGACGCCGGCTTGCGTGTTGTCGTTGACGAGATCGACGCCGTCGACCTGCAACACCTGCGCGCCGCGCGCCAGGTTGGCGGGCGCGGTCGTCGCGGGTGAACCCGGCTCGGTGTAGGCCACCACGGCCTGCCGCGGCGGCGTGACCGCCAGCAACACCCATTGCGCGCCATATCCTGCCTGCGTTCCGGACAGCGACAGCGCCTCCCAATCCGAAGTCGTGTACGTGAAATGGAATTTGTCCTTGTCTGCCCCCGAGCTCGTTTTCGCCATGGTCTTGAGCACGGCAAAGTACGCGTCGGTCGTCGCGTAACCGGACGGATTGCGGTCGGTAACTTCGTCGAACCACAGGTAAAGGTCGTTGGTCCACGAACGCAGCCAGTTGTTCTCATCGAGCGTGGTGCCGGCCTTATCGGGATAGGCCACGTTGGTGAACGGATCAGTGCCAGTACGCGGCGCGGCGCACTTGTTGACATAGGTCGAGGCCGGCTTGAACACGCCGGACGTCCAACCGACCGGCGTCAACACGGTGCCGCCACCACCACCGCCTCCGCACGCTGTCAACAGCAACAGGACGATGGCCGGAATTGAAATGGATCGCATGTGCAGCCCCCGATTTAATTCGCCTGGTTCGATGCAAACAGCCTCGCAGTTTTGGCTCAGGGCTGCAACTAACAACAGCTTCAGGAGGCGCGCCACGTGCGCCGAAATTGCATAAGTGAGACACTCCTGTGCGGAGGGGCATAATCATGGTCTGGGTCGATATCGTCGCATTGCTTGCCGTCATCCAGCTGATGGTTTTCATCTCGCTGGTCGGCCGCGCGCGCGGCCGGTACAACGTGCCGGCGCCAGCGACCACCGGGCATCCGGTTTTCGAGCGCTACTTCCGCGTGCAGATGAACACGATCGAGTGCCTGCTCGTCCTGCTGCCCGGGCTGTGGCTGGCGCCAAAATACTGGCCGCCGAAATACGTTGCGGCCGTCGGAGCGGTCTACCTGCTCGGGCGCGTGATTTACCTGCGCAGCTATGTGCGCGATCCATCCAGCCGCTCGGCTGGCTACGGACTGAGCGCCGGTCCCGCTGCCGTGCTGGTCTTCGCCGCATTGGTCGGCGCCGTGCGCGAGTTGCTGCACGGCTAACCATTCGACGCCATGGCACGACGTCGAATTCCGGATCACGACACCGCGTCGACCTTCGACCGGCTGCCGCTCAATGCGCTGCGTGTCTTCGAGGCGGTTGCAACGCGCATGAGCTTTGCCGAAGCGGCCGAGAGCCTGCACGTGACGCCCGCGGCCGTAAGCATGCAGGTGCGCGCGCTCGAGGAATACCTGCGCGTCCCGCTGTTCCTTCGCAAGGGGCGCAGCATCGAACTGACGCACGAGGGCGCGCTACTGCTGCCGGGTGTACGCCGCGGTCTCACCGATTTGCAGACCGCGCTGCACCAGCTGCGCCAGAGCCGCTCGGCCGGAACGCTCAACATCTCGACGCTGGCCTCATTCCTGCAGAAGTGGCTGCTGCCGCGGCTGCCACAATTGCACGACAAGCATGTTGACTTGCAGCTGCGCATCCACACCTCGCGCAGCGTGGTGGATTTTGCGCAGAGTGATTTCCACGGCGCGCTGCGCATGGCTGCCGGACCGGAGCCGGGCCTGCACAGCGAGAAGCTGCTCGATGAATGGTTCGTGCTGGTCTCCAACCCCGAGTTGTACAGGCGGCACGGACCGGTGCGCGACGGCAGCGACCTGAAACGCTATCCGCTGCTGCGCTCGTCGGATGAGCCCTGGCAGCTGTGGAACCGGCCTGACATCGAGCGCGACTGGAAGGAACACGGCACGGCGTATGACGATTCGGTCGCGGTGCTCACCGCGGCCGAACAAGGCCAGGGGTTGGCGCTGACCCGCTGGTGCCTCGCCGCGGGCGACATCAAGCTCGGCAGGCTCGCGCTCGTCAGCACCGCAGCGCTCCCCTGCCCGCGCTCTTATTACTTTGTGTGTCCCGAGTCGTACCTTGCGATGCCCAAACTGCAATCGCTGCTGAAGTGGTTGCGCGCGATGGCGAAGGATTTCGCGAATCCCCCCGGTGCGGTCAGCCCGCGCAAGGTCGGATGAACCTGCGCGCCGTGCGCTCGTTCGTGCGCCGCGCCGGCCGGCAGACTCCCGCACAGCAGCGCGCACTGACCGAGTTGTGGCCGCGCTACGGCGTGCCCGGCGAGACCGGACTGATCGATTTCGCTGTGTTGTTCGGCCGAAGTGCGCCAAACACCATCGAAATAGGCTTCGGCAACGGCGATCATCTGGCGGCGCGCGCGCTGGCCGAACCGGAGCGCAACTTCCTCGGCGTCGAGGTCCATCTCCCGGGCATTGGGCACCTGCTGCGCGCCGCAGCCGCCGCGAACCTCGCGAACCTGCGCGTCGTCGAACAGGATGCGGTCGTGCTGCTGCATGAGCGCATCGCCGTCGAGGCGCTGGACGAGGTCCAGATCCTGTTTCCGGATCCATGGCCCAAGAAACGCCATCACAAGCGGCGTTTGATCCAACCGGACTTCGCGCAGCTTGTTGCGAGCCGCCTGCGCCACGGTGGACTCTTGCATGTGGCGACGGACTGGGAACCCTACGCGCAACAGATAAGCGCGGTGCTCGATGCCTGTCCGTTGTTGGCGACAGCCGCGGATGCGCGGCTGGTTGCGCGAGCGGTGACGCGTTTTGAACAGCGCGGGCTTCGCCTGGGACACGGCG
>JBOHZW010000179.1:0-2831 GCA_050738715.1 Steroidobacteraceae bacterium
GGGCTCGAGTGGCTGCGCGACCTTGCGAACCGCGAGGGATTCGCGCCGGTCATCTTCATGCTCGACGGCGAGGATGCGCGCGCGCGCGAAGCGGCGCACGGCTGGGGCGCCTTCGCGGTCGTCAGCAAGAATCGCTTCGCGCACGCAGCGTTGCTCGATGCGATCGACCAGGCGAGCCACAAGCACCGGCTGGCAATGGCCGAGTGGCGCGTCTCATCCGCGGCGCGCGAGTCGCACCGTTTCGGCGATGCGCGCATTCCTGGTTATCGGCGCGCGCGGCTGCTGGCGCGCGGCTCGGTCTCGCACCTCTACATCGCGGAGAGCGAAAAGGCCGAGGGCCTGGTGGTGCTGAAGGTCACGCCCTCGCAGCGGGACGACTCGGGGATAGACCAATCCTTCGAGCGTTTCCTGCAGGAATACGAGATCGCGGAGCGCATCCGCCATCCGAACATCGTGCACCTGCACGAGCTGGGCATCGCGGACGATCATGCTTATCTCGCGATGGAATATTTTCCGCTCGGCGATTTGCGCCGGCGCATGAAGGCGGGGCTATCGACCGCAGAGTCGCTCCAGTACGCGGCGCAACTGGCCGACGTGCTGGGCGCGATACATGAAGCGGGCATCCTGCATCGCGACCTGAAGCCCGGCAACGTCATGCTGCGCACCGCGGACCAGCTGGCGCTGATCGATTTCGGCATGGCCAAGCAGGCCGCGCTGCAGCTCGAGCTTACCGACAAGGGTCTTATCTTCGGCACGCCGCACTACATGAGTCCCGAGCAGGGCCACGGACAGCGGCTCGACGCGCGCAGCGACTTGTACAGCCTGGGCGTCGTGCTGTTCGAACTGCTGACCGGCGAGAAACCGTATCGGGCCGACAATCCAATGACCGTACTGTACATGCATCGCAATACGCCGATTCCGCGTCTCGGGCAGCGCTTCGAGCAACTGCAGCCGTTGATGGACCGGTTGCTCGCAAAGGAACCCGACGAGCGCTACGCGAACGCTGCCGCCACTGCCGCCGCCATCACGGCCGCGCGCGTGCAGTGGCTTGCCGATCCGCCCGAGGCGTGAATCTTTCCGCCTTGATCGTGCCGACGCCGCCGCGCTGGGTCGATGCGGCCTGCGCGAACTGGCAAGCCGTGCTGCTTGACCATGGCAACTGCGAGAAAAAGGCCGCGTCAACTGCACTGGCGTTGATTTTCGCGTACCCCGAAGAAACCGCGCAGAACCTCGCGCTGGCGCGGCTCGCGCGCGAGGAACTGCGGCACTTCGAGCAGGTGACGCGCATGCTCGAGCGCCTCGCCGTGCCGTTCCAGCGATTGAAACCCGGCCGCTACGCCGCGCGCTTGCGCGCGGCGCTGCGCACGCACGAACCGCAACGGCGCCTCGACCTGTTGCTGAGCGGTGCGATCATCGAGGCGCGATCCCGCGAGCGCTTCCAGTTGCTGGCGGCGCGCTTGCCCGAGCCGCTTGGCAGTTTCTATGGCGAACTGGAACGCGCCGAGGCGCGCCACGCGGGTCTTTACATCGACCTCGCCGCAAGCGCCAGCAGTGACTATCGCCCGCGGCTCAATGAGCTGCTCGCGGTGGAAGCCACGCTCATCGAAAGCGAGGATGCGCAGCTACGGTTTCACTCCGGGCCGCCGCCAGTCACCGCGGCGACCGACACGTCCCGCGGCAATGTGACCAGCTCGTAGCGACCGGGCGCGCAGCGCAGGTAGCTGCCCTGTTCGTACCAGGCGCCGAGCACATAACGGTGCGCGACCTGCCCATCCAGCATGAATTCATGCACGGCAGGACGATGCGTGTGGCCGTGGATCAGCGTGCGCAGTCCGCTGGCGCGCAGCACCGCGATGACGGCGGCATCGTTGGCATCCATGATCTCGGGCGCGACCAGGCCGGTGTGCGCGCGGCTGCCTGCGCGCGCCGCGTCAGCAAGTTGCCGGCGCGTGGCCAGCGGCAAGCGCAGGAAGCGGCGTTGCCACGCGGCTGTGCGCACGATGGCGCGCAGCTGCTGGTAGGCATGATCGTCGGTGCACAACGCATCGCCGTGTGTCAGCAACACGCGCTCGCCGTACAGGTCGATGATCGTCGGGTCATCGATGATGCGGCAGCCGCTGCGGCGCTCGAAGCCTGTTGCCAGCAGGAAATCGCGGTTGCCAAAACAGGCATAGCAGGGCACTCCGGTGCTGGCATACGCGCGCAACGCGGCGCAGACGCGCTCCCGCCCGGCGTCGTCGTCATCGTCGCCGACCCAGCTCTCAAACAAGTCGCCGAGCAGGTACAGCGCATCGGCGCCGCGCGCCGGCCCCGGCAGGAACTGCTCGAACTGCGCTATCGCCGCGGGGAGCGCCGAGTCCAGGTGCAGGTCGGAGACGAACAGCGTGGTCATGACATACCATTGTAAGGATGAACGCCGCGCCCGTCGTAACCCGTTTTGCCCCTAGCCCAACGGGCGAGTTGCACCTGGGCAATGTGCGCACGGCGCTGTTCAACCTGCTGCTGGCGCGGCGCAGCGGCGGACGCTACGTGCTGCGCATCGAAGACACGGACGCCGCACGCACGACCGAGTCGCACGTCAACGGCCTCGTGGCCGACCTGCGCTGGCTGGGACTCGACTGGTCCGAGGGCATTGGGGCCGAGGGGGCGCATGGCCCTTACCGGCAGCGCGAGCGCGGATCGATCTACGCACCGCTCCTGGAACGCCTGCAGCAGCAGGATCGCGCCTATCCGTGCTACTGCACGAGCGCCGAACTCGAACTCAGCCGCCGCGCGCAGCTCGCGGCCGGAAAGCCGCCGCGCTACGCCGGCACGTGCGCGCAGCTCGACGC
>JBOHZW010000180.1:0-6752 GCA_050738715.1 Steroidobacteraceae bacterium
GCCGGTCGACAACGATCTGGTACTCGCGCGAGTCCTCGGTGTACGCACCGTACTGGTTGTGACCCGAGCCGCGCGCGAAGTACGCGCCCTTCGAGCTGACGCCGGGAATCGTGCGCTGGGGAATGCCGTCGTCGTCGTGGTCGTAGTAACGCCAGAACTTGTCGATCTTCGCGAGCTCGGCCTCGTCGAGCACCTTGCCACGGTCGGGCACGTAGTTGTCGTCCCACTTCAATTCCGGGCACATCCAGTCGTTCATGCCGATATCGATGTCTGACAGAACCAGAATCGGTGTCTGGAGGCGTTCGGCGAGATCGAATGCAATCGGCGCAAACTCGAAACACTCCTCGGGATTCGCCGGATACAGGCACACCTGCCGCGTGTCGCCGTGCGAGGCATAGGCCGCCGAGCGGATGTCGCATTGCTGCGTGCGCGTGGGCATGCCAGTCGAAGGTCCGACCCTTTGCACATCGAAGATGACGGTCGGCGTTTCGGTGTAATACGCCAGGCCGATGAATTCCTGCATCAGCGAGATGCCCGGGCCCGAAGTCGCGGTGAATGCGCGGGCGCCGTTCCAGGAAGCGCCGATCACCATGCCGACCGAGGCCAGTTCATCCTCGGCCTGGATAGAAATGTAATTCTTGCGGCCGGTGGCCGGATCAGTGCGCAGCCGATCGGCAAAGCTCTTGTACGCATCCATCAGCGAAGTTGAGGGCGTGATCGGATACCAGGCGGCGACCGTCGCGCCGGCGTACACGCAGCCCAGGCCCGCCGCGGTGTTGCCATCGATGATGACGTGGCCGCGCGTGGCGTCCATCTTTTCGATGCGCAGCGGCAGCGGGCAGCTGAAATTCTGCTTGGCGTAGTCGTAGCCGAGCTGGATCGCCTTCATGTTGCTGTCGACGAGTTGCGGTTTCTTCGCGTAGGTCTCGGCCAGCAGCCCGCGAATGACTTCCAGGTCAATGTCATGGAGCGCCGCCAGCACGCCCGCATAGCAGATATTCTTCATCAGGATGCGCGTGCGCGCGCCGTTGAAGTTCTCGTTGCACATGCGCGCCAACGGCGCGCCGAGCACCGTCACATCATCGCGCATCTGCAGCAGCTGCGGCCGTGGCCAGGTCGAGTCATAGAGGAAATAGCCGCCCGAGCTGACTTCCTGCAGGTCGCGCGCGTAGGTCTCGGAATTGAGCGCGACCATCATGTCGATCGCGCCGCTCCGAGCGCGATAGCCGTCGCGCGTCACGCGGATCTCGTACCAGGTCGGCAGGCCCTGGATGTTTGACGGGAAATAATTCTTGCCGACCACGGGCACACCGCTCCGGAACACCGCCTTCATCAGCAGGCCGTTGGCGCTGGCTGAGCCCGTGCCGTTGACGGTGCCGATCTTGATGACGAAATCGTTTACGCGATTTGGCGCTGCGAATGGCATGCGGGCTCACCGTCTCCTGCGTGGGGCCAATGGACCGTGGATTTCTGCATGTCCCAGGCGGCCGTCGGGCAGCGCTCCGCGCACAATCCACAGTGCACGCAGAGGTTTTCGTCCTTGACCATGACGCGGCCGGTCTGTTTCAGCGCAGCCGACACGTACAGGGGCTGCGTCAACACCTTGGCCGGAGCGCGCAGGCGCGTGCGCAACTCCGCTTCCTCGCCATTGGCCGTGATCGTCAGGCAATCGACCGGACACACGTCGATGCAGGCATCGCACTCGATGCACAGCTTCGCCTCGAACACGGTCTGCACGTCACAGTTCAGGCACCGCTGCGCCTCCTGCGCGGCGAGCTGCGGATTGAATCCCAGCTCGACCTCGATGTTGACCTTCTTGAATCGTTCCTTCAGCGACACGTGCGGCACCAGACGCCGCTCGAGCGAGGCGTAGTCGTTGCTGTAGGCCCACTCGTGCACGCCCATCTTCACGCTGTTGAGCTTCACGCTGGGCGCCGGCCGTTCCGTCAATGCTTTTCCCGTAAGGAAAGCGTGCACCGAAATCGCGGCCTGGTGGCCGTGCTCGACCGCCCAGATGATGTTCTTCGGGCCGAAAGCCGAATCACCGCCGAAAAATACTTCTTTGCGCGTCGATTGAAAGGTGCCAGCGTCTACCTTCGGCACGCTCCATTTGTCGAACTCGATGCCGAGGTCGCGCTCGATCCACGGAAACGCATTTTCCTGGCCGATCGCGAGGATCACATCGTCGCAGGGAAGTGTTTCTTCCCCGGTCACGCGCTCGGCGGTGATGCGCCCGTCCTTGAGCTCGTACTCCATCTTCTCGAATACCATGCCGGTGAGCTTGCCGTTCTCGATCACGAAACGCTTTGGCGCGCGGTTGATGACGATCTCGACGTTCTCGGCCTCGGCGTCTTCGAGCTCCCAGTCGGAGGCCTTGAAGAAACCGCGCGGCTTGCGCGCCATGACCTTGACGTTTTTCGCGCCGAGACGGAGCGAGGTGCGGCAGCAATCCATCGCCGTGTTGCCGACGCCGATGATCAGCACGTGCTCGCCGATCTTGTCGATGTGCTCGAAGGCCACCGACTCGAGCCAGTCGATGCCGATGTGGATGCGGTTGGTATCGTGCCGGCCCGGCAGCTCGAGCTCCTTGCCCTTGGGCGCACCCGAACCCACGAACACCGCATCGAAACCCTGCCTTTCCAGCAGATCGCTCATGCTCGCGACCGGGCTGTCGAGTTTCAGCTCGACGCCCATGTCGAGGATCAATCCGATTTCATCGTCGATGACGCTCGCCGGCAGGCGGAACGATGGGATATTGCTGCGCATCAGTCCGCCCGGCGTGCCGAGGCGCTCGAAGATGACAACTTCGTAACCGAGCGGCGCCAGGTCATTCGCCAGCGTCAGCGAAGCGGGACCCGCGCCGACGCAGGCGATGCGCTTGCCGTTGCGCTCGAACGGGCCGCGCGGCACGCGTCCGGTGAGCTCGCCCTTCAAGTCCGCGGCGATTCGTTTCAGGCGGCAGATCGCGACCGGCTTTTCCTCGACGCGACCGCGCCGGCAGGCCGGCTCGCAGGGACGGTCGCAGACGCGTCCCAGGATGCCTGGAAATACGTTGGAATCCCGGTTCAGCAGGTAAGCGTCGGTATAACGGCCCTGCGAGATCAGGCGGATGTACTCCGGCACGTCAGTGTGCGCCGGGCAGGCCCACTGGCAATCTACAACTCGATGATAATGGTCTGGATTTGTGGTATCGGTAGGGTTCATTGGCCGCTGTGTATGACTAGATACGATGAGTGTACCCGCCCCGGTCGAGATTCGCCTGCACACGCTCTCGCGGTTGCTCGAAGTGTCATTTGACGATGGCGCGCGCTACGAGTTGCCGGCCGAATACCTGCGCGTGCACTCGCCGTCCGCCGAGGTGCAGGGGCACGGCCACGGGGATGGCGTCCTCGTTACGGGCAAGGAGCAGGTTGGCATTCGCGCGATCGAGCCGATCGGCCATTATGCAGTGCGGCTCGTGTTCGACGACGGCCATGACACCGGGCTGTACACGTGGAAATACCTGCATGAACTGGGTGTGCAGCGCGAGTCGCGCTGGCGCAGCTACCTGCAGCGGGTACGCGAGGCGGGAATTACACGTGACGATGGTCCGGAGCCTCCGCACCAAAAGAAAGGCCGGGTTGTTCACCCGGCCAATTCCTGACAAGACCCCCACTGATTGGCCCCTTTGGGTTACCAACCGGATGGGGATTTTAAACAACTGACGCCAAAATGATACAGGCGCGCAAAAATAGTTTTCTTAACGCACCGCATACAATTTTTGCAAGCAAACATCGCATGCATTCAGTTCAATGGCGTCGACAACACCCAGGCGGAGAGAGCGCTTGAATCCGGGCGAATCACAGAGCACCGATTTCGGATTCGAACAGGTGCGAAAAGCAGATAAAGCCAGCCGCGTGCGCGCGGTTTTCGATTCCGTCGCGAGCCGCTACGACCTGATGAACGATTTGATGTCGGGCGGTGCGCATCGGCTATGGAAACAGTTCGCGCTATCGTTGACCGGACTCCAGCCGGGTAGCCGCGTGCTCGATGTGGCGGGCGGCACCGGCGACCTCGCTGTTGGACTGGCGCGACAGGTTGGCCGCTCCGGTCTCGTGATGCTCACAGACATCAACGCCGCGATGCTGGGTGCCGGACGCGATCGGCTCATCGACGCCGGCCTGGTCGGCAACGTGCTGTGCGCGCAGGCCGATGCGGAAGCACTGCCCTTCGCCGACGGCAGCTTTGATTGCGTGACCATTGGCTTCGGATTGCGCAACGTCACCGACAAGCCGCGCGCACTGAGCTCGATGCGGCGCGTGCTGAAAACCGGCGGGCAGCTGCTGGTGCTGGAATTTTCGAAACCCACGTCGCCCGCATTGCAATCACTGTATGACGCGTATTCATTCCGTTTGTTGCCGCTCATGGGCCGCGTCGTCGCCGGCGATGCCGACAGCTATCGTTACCTGGCCGAGTCGATTCGCCGCCATCCCGACCAGGAAACGTTGCTAGGCATGCTGCGCGACGCCGGCCTCTCCGAATGCCGCTACCACAACCTGATGGGCGGCATTGTCGCGGTGCATCGCGGCTATCGGCTCTAGGGCCTGTTCAGGCGATGTTCGAAGCGCAAATCAACCATTACCTGGCGCGTGCGCTCGCGGACTCTCCGCGCGCGCGCGAACTTTGCGTCGCGCTGGAGGGCCGCAGCATCGAACTGAACGTCAGTGGCTTCCCGAAGCCCATGCTGTTGTCCGCTACCGGCGGCGCGCTGCACTACTCGGGCGAACAGCCGCTCGCGCCGCCCGACGTGACGGTGAGCGGCAGCCCGCTATCGCTCCTCGCACTCTCGCGCGGCGACACCGACGCCGTCATTGCGCAAGGACACGTGACAGTCAGCGGCGATGAAGCGTTGATGCGTCAATTCCAGGAACTGGCCCGGCTGTTGCGTCCGGATACGGAAGCCGCCGCGGGACGCATCGTGGGCCGCATTCCCGCGCACCTGGCGGCTCGCGCGGTGGGCGCCTTTGCCGATTGGGGCCGCGGCGCGCGCGATTCGCTCGCGCGCAATGCGGCGGATTATTTGGCGCACGAGAGCCGCGATCTCGTGCCGCGTGCCGAAGCCGAGGGCCTGTTTGCCGGCGTCGAGGCGCTGCGCTCGCAAACGACGGCGGCTGAAGCAAGCCTCGCGCGACTGACGGCGCGCCTTGACGCGCTCGCGCCGGCGGTCGCACCGGCTGCCGCGCCCGAACCGGCCGCGGCTCACTCGCCGCGTCAAAGCTCGCCGTGAAGATCCGGGTCGTCGGCCGCCTGCTTGAAATCCAGCGCGTGCTGGTGCGCCACGGGCTCGATGATTTCGTGCGCGCGACGCACCTGTACCGTCCGCTGCGTTTCATGTTCTACCTGTCGCCATGGACCTGGTTCCAGCGCCGGCGTGGCGCCACGCGTGCCGAGCGGCTGCGACTCGCGCTCGAGGAACTCGGGCCTATCTTCGTCAAATTTGGACAGGCGCTGTCGACGCGACGTGATTTGCTGCCGGTCGACATCGCGGACGAACTGGCAAAGCTCCAGGACCGCGTGCCGCCCTTTCCAGGCGAACTCGCCCGCGCCGGCCTGGAACGCAGTTATGGCGTGCCGCTCGGCGATCTGTTCGCCGACTTCAGCAATGAACCCTTGGCGGCTGCCTCCATTGCACAGGTGCACGTCGCCCAGCGCCGTGATGGGCGCGAGGTCGTCGTCAAGGTGCTGCGCCCCGGTATGCGCGCGCAGATCGGCCGCGACCTGGAGGTGATGCAGGCGATGGCCGTGCTGGCGCAGCGCTGGTGGCCGGAGGCGCGGCGATTGCGGCCGATCGAGGTCGTGCGCGAGTACCGCCAGACGATTCTCGACGAGCTCGACCTGATGCGCGAGGCCGCCAATGCCTCGCAACTGAAGCGCAACTTCGCCGGCTCGGCGTTGCTGTACGTGCCCGAGGTGCACTGGGACCTGTGCCGCGCCGAGGTCATGGTCATGGAGCGCATCCACGGCGTGCCGATCGGCGACCTGGCAACGCTGCGCGAGCGCGGCACCGACTTCAAACGCCTGGCGGAAAACGGCGTGGAGATTTTCTTCACGCAGGTGTTCCGGCACAACTTCTTCCATGCCGACATGCATCCGGGAAATATCTTCGTCATCGTCGACGATCCGCTCGCGCCGCGCTATGCCGCGGTGGACTTCGGCATAGTCGGCACGCTCTCGCAGCGCGACCAGCGCTATCTCGCCGATATTTTCCTCGCGGTGTTCGATCGCGACTATCGACGCGTCGCGCAGCTGCACATCGAATGCGGCTGGGTGCCGCCGGCCACGCGCGTCGATGAAATGGAATCGGCGGTGCGCACGATCTGCGAACCGATCTTCGACCGCCCATTGCGCGAGATATCCTTCGGCACGGTGCTGCTGCGCCTGTTCGCGGCGCTGCAGCGCTTCGATGGGCAGATCCAGCCACAGCTGATCCTGCTGCAGAAGACGCTGCTCAATGTCGAAGGGCTGGGCCGCCAGCTCTATCCTGACCTTGACATCTGGAAGACCGCCGCGCCGGTGCTGCGCGCCTGGAAGCGCGAGCGCATGAGCCCGCGCACGCTGTGGCGCGAAATGCGCCGCGGCTTGCCCGACGTGCTCGAGGTGTTGCGCACCTGGCCGACGCTGGCGCGGGCAATGATCGAGCGCGCGCAGCAGGGTGATGTGCCCACACCGCCCGCGCCGCCCGCCGCCGCGGCCACGGCGGCGCCGGCCACCGC
>JBOHZW010000181.1:0-6456 GCA_050738715.1 Steroidobacteraceae bacterium
CGACTGCGGCGACGGCGAGCCAGCGCGGCACCTGGCCGAGCCAGGTGAGCACCAGAAACACCGAAACGAGCAGCAGCTTGTCTGCGAGCGGATCGAGGATTTTCCCCAGCCGGCTCGTCCACGCGTAGCGTTTCGCGAGCCAGCCATCGAGTCCATCGCTGAGCGCGGCCACGCCGAACAGCAGCAGCGTGAGCCCGTAGTTGTGCCCTAGCAGGGAGTCGATGACCGGCCAGATCAGGGCGATGCGGCCGAGGCAGATGATGTTGGGCAGATGGCGCATGGGTTCGGCTACTATAACGCGCCCGATTATAGGGTCCGCATGAACGACAAGCGCAGCTATAGCTACCGCGATGCCGGCGTCGACATCGACGCGGGCGACGCGCTCGTCGAGCGCATCAAACCGCTCGTCAAACGCACGCAGCGCCGCGAAGTGCTGGCAGGAATCGGTGGCTTCGGCGCGCTGGTGGAACTGCCCACTGGCTTCCGCCATCCAGTGCTCGTCTCCGGCACCGATGGCGTCGGCACGAAATTGCGCCTCGCGATCGACACCGGGCACCACTCGACCATCGGCATCGACCTGGTCGCGATGTGCGCCAACGACGTCGTCGTGCAGGGCGCCGAGCCTTTGTTCTTCCTCGACTACTATGCGACTGGAAAACTCGACATCGATGTCGCGGCCAGCGTCATTAGCGGCATCGCCGAAGGCTGTACGCAGGCTGGCGCCGCGCTGGTCGGCGGCGAGACCGCTGAAATGCCCGGCATGTACCACGGCGCCGACTATGATCTGGCCGGATTCTGCGTCGGCGTCGTGGAGAAAGAGGCAATCATAGATGGCTCGAAGGTACACCCCGGCGACTCCGTAATTGGCCTGTCCTCAAGCGGCCCGCACTCCAATGGCTATTCGCTGATCCGCAAGCTCATCGATGTTGCCGGTGCGGACCAGCACACTCAGCTCGACGGCAGCTCGCTGTTCGAACGATTGCTGCTGCCGACGCGCATCTACGTGAAGTCGCTGCTGAAACTACTGCGCGATGAGTCGCTGGCCGGCTGCGTGCACGGCCTCGCCCACATCACCGGCGGCGGGCTCACCGACAATATTCCGCGCGTGCTGCCCGAGGACTGCGAAGTGCGGCTCGAACGCAAAAACTGGCCGCGCCATGCGGTGTTTGACTGGCTCGCGCGCACCGGCAACATCGCCGCAGCCGAAATGCATCGCACCTTCAACTGCGGCATCGGCATGGTGGTCATCGTCGACGCGGCGCGCGCCGAGGCGGCACTGCGCACGCTGCAAGAGGCCGGTGAAACGGCGCAGCTGATCGGCGAGGTGCGGCGTGGTGCGGCCGGTGTGATCATCGATCCATGAATGGCGCGGCCGCGTCGCCGCTGGCCGTGGCAGTGCTGGTTTCAGGCCGCGGCAGCAACATGGCCGCGATTGCCCGGTCTTGCGCGAACGGCGACATCAATGCCCGCATCGTGCGCGTGATTGCCGATCGCCCCAGCGCCGCCGGCATCGAGCTGGCGCAAGAACTGGGGCTCAAGGCCAGCGTGGTACCGGCCCGGCAGTTTGCGGATCGCTCCGCCTTCGAGGCAGCGCTGCAATCCGAAATCGAAGCAAGCGGAGCGCGGCTCGTCGTGCTGGCGGGATTCATGCGGATCCTGTCGGAGGAATTCGCCGCGCGCCATGCCGGAGCGATGCTCAACATCCATCCATCGCTGCTGCCGAACTTCACCGGGCTCCATACGCACGAACGCGTGCTCGCCGCGGGCGAGTCCGAGCATGGCGCCAGCGTGCACTTCGTCACAGCTACGCTCGACGGCGGGCCGCTGCTGCGCCAGGTACGCGTGCCGGTGCTGCCCGGCGACACGCCGGAGAGCCTTTCAGCGCGCGTTCAGGCGGCAGAACACATCATCTATCCTGAAGTCATCCGCTGGATCGCCGACGGGCGCCTGCAATTGATCGATGGAATGCCCCGCCTCGACGGACGTCCGCTCCTGCAACCGGTGGTGACAAGTCAGGAAATACACCAGTGAAAAGCCTTCGCCATGCAGCCTGGTTGGCAAGCGCGTACGCCGCGATGGCGATGGCGCAGGCGCCCGCCGAGCTTCGACCTTACGATGCCAGCTACGAACTCGTCACGCACGGCCTGCACGCCGGGGTCTCGAGCTTCAGCTTGACCCGGGACGGCGTCGACACGTGGAGTCTCGTCTCGCGCAATCGGCCGCAAGGCCTGTTCCGCTTGTTCTCCGATGCTTCGCAGACGCTGACCAGCCATCTGCGCGTGGGTCCGGATGGCGTGCAGCCGCTCCAGTTCACGGCCGCACCGCCCGATGGCGGAGCGCCGGATGTTGACCTGCGTTTCGACTGGGATAGCGGCCGCGTTACCGGCGTGCAGGATGGCACCCACATCGACGCGGCGCTGCAGCCGGGGGTGCAGGATGACCTCTCCGTGCAGGTCGCACTGGTGCGCGCGCTGCTCGCTGGAAAGGCACCCAGCGGCATTTCGATGTTCGACAAGGATGGCACTCGTGAATACGCATACACGCGCGTGGGTGAGGAAACGCTGCACACTGCGGTAGGCGATGTGCCGACCGTTATTTATGAAAGTCACAAGGCGCACTCACCGCGGCGCACGCGCTTCTGGTGCGCGCCCCAGTACAACTTCGTGCCAATGCGCGCCGAGCAGAAACGCGAGGGCCAGGTCGAGTGGACGATGAACGTGCTGGCGGTGCAGCTGCACTAGCGCTCGCCGTGTACCCGCGCGGCCAGGCGATTCAGGCCTTGGGCAGCGTGACGCCCTGCTGGCGCATGTACTTGCCGTCGCGATCACGGTATGAAGTCTCGCAGACTTCATCGGACTCGAAGAACAGCATCTGCGCCACGCCTTCGTTCGCATAAATCTTTGCGGGAAGCGGGGTCGTATTCGAGAACTCGAGCGTCACGTGCCCTTCCCACTCGGGTTCGAGCGGCGTCACGTTGACGATGATGCCGCAGCGCGCATACGTCGATTTGCCCAGGCATACCGTCAGCACCGAGCGGGGAATGCGGAAATATTCGACAGTGCGCGCCAGCGCGAAGGAATTCGGCGGAATGATGCAGACGTCGGCCGAGACGTCGACGAAGCTCTTCGCATCGAATTGCTTCGGATCGACGATCGTTGAGTTGATGTTCGTGAAGATCTTGAATTCGCGCGCGCAGCGCACGTCGTAGCCGTAGCTTGACGTGCCGTAGGAGATGATCTTGCGCTCGCCATCGGCGCGCACTTGTGTCGGCGCGTAGGGCTCGATCATGCCCTGCTCCGCCATGCGCCGGATCCACTTGTCAGACTTGATGCTCATGCACGACCCTTTGGAAGACTGAACCTGAAGCTAGTTTTGCTCGACGACAATGCGCGGAAACTGGCCGCGCTGATCGCGGCCGCGGCGCGCCAAGGCGCCGGCCGTGCGCCGCGCCATGTCGACGTAGGCATTTGCGCGCGCCGTACCCGGCGCGCTGACGACGGTCGGCGCACCGCCGTCGGCTTCCACCCCGATCTGCGCGTCGAGCGGCAGGCTGCCGAGCAATTGCACGCCATTCTCGGCCGCCAGCCGTTCGCCCCCGCCGGCGCCAAAGATGTGCTCGACATGCCCGCAGTGGCTGCACACGTGCAGGCTCATGTTCTCGACGATACCGAGCACCGGCACCGCGACCTTCTCGAACATCGCCAGGCCCTTGCGCGCATCTGCCAGCGCCAGGTCCTGCGGCGTCGTCACGATGACCGCGCCCGAGACCGGCACGCGTTGCGCCAGCGTCAGCTGGATGTCCCCGGTTCCGGGCGGCATGTCGACGACGAGATAGTCGAGCTCGCCCCAGGATGTGTCGCCGAGCAGTTGCGTGAGGGCCTGTGTGACCATCGGTCCCCGCCACACGACGGCCTGCGCCGCATCGACGAGGAAACCGATCGACATGGCTTTCAGGCCGTGCGCTTCCAGCGGCACGAGGTGCTTCCCATCCGGCGCCGTCGGGCGCTGGCCGCTGAGTCCGAGCATCAGCGGTTGGCTGGGGCCGTAAATATCGGCGTCGAGAATCCCGACGCGCGCGCCGGCGGCGGCCCATGCGAGCGCCAGATTGGCTGCGACCGTGGACTTGCCAACACCACCCTTGCCGCTTGCGACCGCGACGATGTTGCTGACGCCGGGCAGCGGTTTCAGCGGCCGCTGCACGCTGTGCGCAACGATGGCGGCGCGCAATTCGCAGCGCACGGCAACGCCGGCGAGACCCGCCGCGGCGAGGTGTGCGGAAAGACCGGCGCGGAACGCTTCCGTGTATCCACCGACCGGAATGCCGAGCTGGATCGTGCCACCGATCTCGTGCTCCGTGACTGCAAGAGCCTCGAGCGCCCCGGCCTCCTGGAGCGATTGCTGCAGGAACGGATCGCGATATTGTTCGACGACAGTGCGGATTTGAACAGCCGGGTCAGCCATCGGAACTCAAGGCCTTTATGGGGGCAAATTCGGGGGTGCGGATTCTAGCCTGTCGAGCACCGCTCCGTCGCCGCGGCCCAGACCGGACACAGGTCACAGGCGATGGCGCTCCCCATGGCATAATGTTCAATCCATGGCCTTTCTTTCGAATTATCGGGCAGACCGGCTGATTACCCAGATCAAGTCGTCCAACGACATTCTGGGCGCCGAAGCGCAGAAGGCCGTCGCCAGGCTCAAGGACCTGGGCGCTGCGTCCATCACCCCGATCCTGGCCTCGCTCCCGGACGCGGACAAGCATTCCACCGTGGCCTTCGTCGACGTGCTGGCCGCGCTGGCCTCTGCGAAAACCTTCCCGGTCTACGCGGACGCCATGGTGCAGGGTAGCCCCCGGGTCATTGCCGGCGTGGCCTGGGCGCTGACCAGCAGCCGCAGCTATCCGCCCCACCTGCTGCTCGAGGCGCTCGCCAAGCCGGGCATCTCGAAATCGGCGGTGCTCGAAGTTATCAACGCCCAGCGCACGCGCTTCTCGATTCGCGAACTGCTGACTGCCGCCTACGCGCAGGAACCCAACGAAAAAGCGGCGCTGTTTCGCATCATTGGTGAAACGGTCGATGACGCCGGCGTCCCCGAGCTGCTTGGCCGCTTGCAGGGCAAGGACGCGATGGCGCGCTTGCTGATCCTGGGCGTGCTGGGGCGTTTTAACCGTCCGGATGTGCGCACCGCGCTGCAGTCGCAGCTCAACGACGGCAACAAGCTGATCCGCTCGGCGGCGCTGAACGCGCTCGCCAAGATGGACGGCCCGATCGAGGTCGAACGCATCTGCACGCTGCTGCTCGATCCCGAGATCGAAGTGCAGAACCGGGCGGTCGAGGTGCTGATCAAGGCAAAGGATCCCCAGACCATCCGTCATCTCGTGCCGGTCCTCAAGGACGAGAATGAATACGCGCGCCGCTCTGCCGTTGAAGTGCTGAACGAGATCGGCAATGCCGGCTCGGTGAAATTCCTGCTCGCGGCGATCAAGGATTCCGACTGGTGGGTACGCTCGCGCGCCGGCGATGCGCTCGGCAAGATCGGCGGCCCCAAGGTCATCGATGCGGTGCTCGAACTGGCGCGCGACAAGGACGAAGACATCCGCCGCGCAGCGATCGAGATCCTGAACCAGACGAAGGATGAGCGCGCCATCGCGCAGCTGATCACGGCGACGCGCGACAAGGACTGGTGGGTCAGCGAACGCGCCGTCGATGCGCTGGCCGAGATTGGCAGCCCCAAGGCCATGCCGCGGCTTACCGAGATGCTGCAGAGCGCGCCGCCCAAGGCGTTGCCGGTTGTCGTGCGGGCGATCGGCAAGATCGGCAGCGCCGAGCACGTCGGCCTGATCGTGCCATTCCTGACCCGCAGCGAAAAGGAAATCCGCGTCGAGGCGATCGGCGCACTCGCCAAGCTGGCCACCGAGGAGGTGGCCGACCAGATCGGCGCACAGATCAAGGCGCAGGCGAATGGCTCCGATCCGACTGTTGCGCTGGCCGCGCAGCGCGCGCTGACCGAACTGGACGTGCGCTTTGCCTCCGGGGTGCAGCCGCTGGCGGTCGCGTCCGGCTCGCGCAGCCTCGCGGCGAATTCCGGCAGCCAGCCGCCGCGCATGATGGGCGCCCGCGGCTCGGGCAATACAGCGCCGGCCCGCACGCTGCTCATTCCCGAGAAAGATGTCGCCGCCACACTGCAGGAGGCCGCCGCGGCCGCCGCGAACCAGCGGCTCGACATCGCCACGCTCAAGCCCGGCGACATGGTCGAGGGGCGCTACAAGTACATCGACAAGATCGGCAAGGGCGCCTTCGGCACCGTGCTGCTGATGGAAGATACAGTCGTCGACGAGCGTCTGATCCTGAAGTTCCTGAACCCCAATGTCGCCGAAGACGAAGAGGTCATGAAGCGCTTCGTCCACGAGCTGCGCTATTCGCGCAAGATCACACACAAGAACGTCATCCGCATCTACGA
>JBOHZW010000182.1:0-2108 GCA_050738715.1 Steroidobacteraceae bacterium
CAACGTCGGCAGCGCGCCGAGCAGCAAATCCACGCCTTTTTGCGTGGCGAGGCGGGTGATCAATCCGATGAGCGGCCGGCGCTCGCCGTTGCGGAGTTTGCGGCGCGCGAGGAATTCTGTCTTCAGGGCCGCCTTGACGCCGAGCTGGTTGGCGCCGTAGTGCCGCGGCAAATGCGCATCGTTGCGCGGGTCCCATTGCGTATAGTCGACGCCGTTCAATATGCCGATCAGCGCGCCGTTGCGCGAGCGCAGCGTGTCATCGAGGCCCGCGCCATATTCCGGCGTCTGGATTTCACGCGCATACGTCGGGCTCACCGTCGTCAGCAGGTCGGCGTACAGGAGACCCAGGCGCATCAGGTTGATGCGGCCGGCGCGCAGGTCGTCCTGGTGCAGCATCTCGAGCCCGGCGCCACCGAGCACTTCGGTTGCCGCGGCGGGGCCGACAATTCCCTGGTAACCGAGATTGTGGATCGTGAAGACGCTGCGCGTGTGCGCGAACAACTGGTCCCACTTGTAGGTCGACTTCAGCCACAGCGGCGCGATCGCGGTATGCCAGTCGTTGCAATGGAGGATCTGCGGCGCGAATCCCATGCGCTGGCAGCTCTGCAGCGCTGCGTGCGTGAACATCAGGTAGCGGCGGTATTCATCCGGGTTCGCGGTGTAGATCGCCGGTCCGCCGAACAACGCCGGGCAATCAATCAGGTAAACGAAAATTTGCGTGTCGGGGATGCGCACCGTCTGCACCGAGAACCGATAGGAGCGAGCTCCGATCGCCAGCGGCACGTCCTGAAGGAACTCGACCGGGTAGATCTCCAGCCCGGAGCGCTTGATCGATGCATGGCCCGGGAGAAACAAGCGGATATCGTTGCCGGCCGCGTGCAGGTACTTGACCAGCGCGCCCGATACGTCGGAGAGACCGCCGGCCTTGGCGAAAGGCGTCATCTCGGCAGTGAGGAAACACACCCGCAACGGCATGTGAGGCAGTTTACTTGACGTATCATTCGCTCATGCGTCGCCTCGCCGTATACCTGTCGTTGATCGCACTGCTGGCCGTCTCGCTGGCGGTGGCGTGGGTGGCCGCGGACTGGCCGCACTGCTGCCGGATGCTGGGCTGGTGCACGGGCCAGGGATTGCTGTAACAAGCTGATTGTAAAGGAATAAGATAGCTGCCGGCGGACCCGCCGGCGCGCTTCGGGCTGGTAGAATCGCAGCCCCATGTCCGCGACCCCGTACCAACAACTCGAGCAGGAATGGCGGCGACTCCATGCCTTCCGCGGTGCGCTGTCGCTGCTGCGATGGGATGCCGCCGTCATGATGCCGCGCGGGAGCGCTGAGCTGCGCGGTGAGCAGGTGGCCGCGCTCGAGACCGAACACCACGCGCTGCTGACGACGCCGAAGGTCACACGCCTGCTCGATCGTGCGCAGGCCGATGTGCGCGGGCTCGAGGACTGGCAGGTCTCGAACCTGCGCGAAATGCGCCGCCAGCGCGATCACGCGATCGCGACACCGGTGACGCTGATCTCCCGGCTGGCGCGCGCCACCGCCATTGCGGAGAGCCAGTGGCTGGCCGCGCGCCGCGACAACAATTTTTCGCTGTTCGCGCCGCACCTGCAGGAAGTGCTGCTGCTGGTGCGCGACAAGGCGGCGCTGCTCGGGCAGGCGCTGAACCTGCCGCCCTATGACGCGCTGGTCGATGAGTTCAGCCCCGGCGTCGGCACCGCCGACATCGACGCGATCTTCAAGGCGCTGTCGCGTCGCCTGCCGGGCATGATCGGCGAGGCACTGGAAAGACAGCTGAGCCAACCGGTGCTGCCGATCACTGGCCGCTTCGGCACCGCGAAGCAGCGCAGCCTGGTCGTCGAAGTGATGAAGGCAGTGGGCTTTCCATTCGACCAGGGGCGGCTCGATGAGAGCGAGCATCCGTTTACCGAAGGAGTGGTCGGCGATCTTCGCCTGACCACGCGCTACGACGCCGCCGATCCATTTGCCGGATTGCTCGGCGCGCTGCACGAAACCGGGCATGCGATGTACGACGTCGGCATGCCGGCCAGCTGGCGTGACCAGCCGGTTGGGCGCGATCGCGGCATGGCGCTCGAGGAAAGCCAGTC
>JBOHZW010000183.1:0-5132 GCA_050738715.1 Steroidobacteraceae bacterium
GCCGAATCCCTTTCCAATTATCGTCGGCACGTCGGCGGGTGCCGTCGCGGCTACGGTGCTGGCCACCGAAGCCTGCCACTGGCACAAGGCAGTCGATTCGCTCGAGCGCGTGTGGCGGAATTTCCACGTCGACCAGGTGCTCAAGGCCGATGCGATCAGCATGCTGCGCTCGGGATTGCACTGGGCCACGGCGCTCATCTCCGGCGGCATGCTATTGCCGCCGCCGGCAGCGATGTTCGACAACTCGCCGCTGCGCGCGCTGTTGGAACGCAACATCCACTGGGATCGACTCAATGTCAGCGTACGCCGCGGCGCGCTGCGCGCGCTGGCCTTGTGCGCGACGAGCTACACCAGCGCGGCATCGGTGGCTTTCTTCGATGGCGCCGCCAATCTCGAAGGGTGGGAGCGTCACCAGCGCATTGGCCGGCGCGAGAAACTCAGTCTCGATCACCTGATGGCGAGCATGGGCGTGCCGTTCCTGTTTCCGCCGGTGATGCTCGATGGCGAATACTACGGTGACGGTGCGCAGCGGCAGTTGTGGCCGTTGAGTCCGGCCATCCATCTCGGCGCCGATCGGTTGCTGGTGATCGGCGTGCGTTCCGAGAAGGCCGCGGGCGTCAACGAGCGCGGCCGTGCCCCGGCCGTGGCGCCGACGTTGGGTCAGTTGTTCGGCTATATGCTCGACACTTTGTTCATGGACCAGATCTACGCCAACGTCGAGCATGTGGCTCGACTCAACCAGATCGCGGAAGTCGCGCCGACTGCGGTGCCGGGCGTGCACAAGGTCGCAACGCTGATGGTCGCACCGAGCCAGGACCTGCGCGAAATCGCGAGTCGCCACATCCTCAGCCTGCCGCGCAGCCTGCGCGCGCTGCTGCGCGTGATGGGCGCGCGCGGCAGCGGCGGCGCGCAGCTCGCCAGCTACCTGATGTTTGAATCCACGTTCACGACCGAGCTGATCGAACTGGGCATCCGCGACGCGCGCGCGCAGCATGACGAGCTGATGGAATTCCTCGGTGGTGGCCGGTTGTCGCGTACCATAATGATGCCGGCACTGAAGCTCGGCGCGTGAAGCCGCCATGACCTGAAGCAGCATGGGTGGGGGAGGGGATCTCTCATGGAAGAAGAGCTCAAGAAAGCCGCGCTGGACTATCACCGCCTGCCCACGCCCGGGAAAATCGCGCTGACGCCGACCAAGGCGTTGACCAACCAGCGGGACCTGTCGCTGGCGTATTCGCCGGGCGTGGCGTACGCCAGCCTGCTGATCAAGGACGATCCACTCGAAGCGGCCAGCATGACCGCGCGCGCCAACCTGGTCGCGGTGGTCACGAACGGCAGCGCGGTGCTGGGCCTCGGCAACATCGGTCCGCTGGCGGCCAAGCCAGTGATGGAAGGCAAGGGGTGCCTGTTCAAGAAATTTGCGGGCATCGATGTGTTCGACATCGAGATTGCCGAGAACGATCCGGATCGGCTGGTCGATATCGTTGCCGCGCTCGAACCGACCTTCGGCGGTATCAATCTCGAGGACATCAAGGCGCCCGAGTGTTTCTACGTCGAGCGGAAACTGCGCGAGCGCATGAAGATCCCGGTATTCCACGACGACCAGCACGGCACGGCGATTATCGTGACGGCCGCGGTGCTCAACGGCCTGAAGGTGGTCGGCAAGGAGATCGCCGACGTCAAGGTGGCCGGCTCGGGTGCCGGAGCCGCGGCGCTGGCCTGCCTCGACCTGCTGGTCGCGGTGGGATTGCGCAAGGAAAACGTGACGATCGCCGACAGCAGCGGTGTCGTGTACACGGGCCGGCCGAGCACGGACGCCGACAAGCTGCGCTACGCCCGCGCGACGAAGGCGCGCACGCTGGCCGAAATCGTCGAGGGCGCCGATATTTTCCTCGGCCTTTCCGGTCCCGGCGTACTCAAGCCCGAGATGGTGGCGAAGATGGCTTCGCAGCCGCTGATCCTGGCGCTCGCCAATCCGGAACCCGAGATCCGGCCCGAGCGCGCGCTCGAGGTGCGGCCCGATTGCATCGTGTGCACGGGGCGTTCCGACTATCCGAACCAGGTGAACAATTCGCTGTGTTTTCCGTTCATCTTTCGCGGCGCGCTCGATGTCGGCGCGACGGTGATCAACGAAGCGATGAAGCTCGCGACCGTGCACGCGCTGGCCGAGCTCGCGCGCGCCGAACAATCGGATGTCGTGACCGCGGCCTACGGCGAGAGCGATGTCACGTTCGGCCCGCAGTTCCTGATTCCGCGCGCCTTCGATCCGCGCCTGATCACGACGATTGCGCCGGCCGTTGCGCGCGCCGCGATGGACAGCGGCGTCGCGACGCGACCGATCGCCGATCTCGAGGCATACCGCGCCAGCCTGTCGCAGTTCGTGTACCAATCCGCCTCGGCGATGCGCGCCGTGTTCGCGACTGCGAAACGACATCCGCAACGGCTCATCTACGCGGAAGGCGAAGATCCGCGCGTACTGCAGGCGGTGCAGGTCGTCGTCGATGAAGGGCTCGCGCGGCCAATCCTTATTGGCCGCGTCGAGCTGATGGCCGCGCGCATCGAGAAATTGGGACTGCGGCTGCGGCTTGGCGAGCATTGCGAGGCCGTCAACGTGCACAACGACGCGCGATTTCGCGACGCCTGGAGCGAGTATTACCAGCTGGCCTGCCGGAGCGGCGTCACGCAGGCGTTGGCGATGGAGCAGATGCGCAGCCGCACCTCGCTGATCGGCGCGATGCTGCTGCGGCGCGGCGATGCCGACGCAATGCTGTGCGGCACGGTCGGCGACTATCTTGATCACCTGAAATTCGTGCGCCGGGTCATCGGGCTCAGGCGCGGCGTGCACACTGTGGCGACGATGCAGATGTTGATCCTCAACGATCGGCAGCTGTTCTTCTGCGACACGCACGTGAATCGGGAGCCGGACGCGGAGCAGATCGCCGAGATGACGCTGCTGGCCGCCGAACAGGTGCGGCGCTTCGGCATGACTCCGCGCGTCGCGTTGCTCTCGCACTCGAGCTTTGGCAGTTCGAATGCGCCGTCCGCGCAAAAGATGCGCGTTGCGCTCGGATTGATCCGCGATCGCGATGCGGACCTGGAAGTGGACGGCGAAATGCGCGCCGACTCGGCGCTGTCGAGCGCGGTGCGCGCGATCGAGCTCCCGGAGTCGTACCTGCAGCACGATGCGAACCTGCTGATCATGCCGAACGTCGACGCGGCCAATATCTGCTACAACGCGATGCGCGTCGCGGCGGGCGGGGGCGGGGTCATCGTCGGCGGCATCCTGCTCGGCATCGCGCAGCCGGTGCACATCATGACGCCCTCATCGACGGTGCGCCGCATCGTGGACATGAGTGCGGTCGCCGCGGCCGACGCCGGCGCTGCGGTGTGAACATCGTCTACAGGAGCGATGTCGGGCGCATTTGTCCCGGCTGCCAGCGTCCGCTGGCGCAATGCGCCTGCAAGGACGCCCGCGGCAAGCCGGCGCGATCGGGGACGGGCGCCGTGCGTGTATCGCGCGCCATGCAGGGGCGCGGCGGCAAGGCTGTGTCACTGATCGCAGGGCTGCCACTTGCAGATGCCGAGTTGGCGACGCTCGCTGCGGAACTGAAGCGCCGCTGCGGCTCGGGCGGAACGGTGCGCGACGGCAACATCGAGATCCAGGGCGAGCATCGCGACACGCTCGTCGCCGAGCTCGTGAAACGCGGCTTCGCGGCCCGGCGCGCCGGCGGCTAGGCGCGGCGGTTGCTAGGCACGCGTGCCGACGCGTACTTCGGTCGCGGTGCCCGTCTGCGTCAGCGCCGAGTGGCGCACGCGCACCTCCGGCAACGTGCGCGCGAAGATTTCCGCCAGCCGTTCGACGATGTGCACCGAGCGGTGTTGCCCGCCGGTGCACCCGATCGCCACCGTCAGGTAGCGCCGCGCGCTGCTGCGGTATGAGGGCAGGCGCGCGAGCATGAACTTCGCGACATCATCGATGAATGCGCGCACCGCGGGCTGGTCGTCCAGGAATTTCATCACCGGCGCGTCGCGTCCCGTCAGCGGACGGAGCGTGCTTTCCCAGTAGGGGTTGGGTAGCGAGCGCGCATCGAACACGAAATCCGCATCGCCCGGAATGCCGTGCTTGAAGCCGAAAGATTCGAGCTGGAGCGACAAACGCTCGGCCGAGCCCGGATCGATGCGCCGCTGGATCTGCTCGCGCAGTTGATGCACGCCGAGGTGCGAGGTGTCGAGCACCTGGTCGGCGCAGGCCGCGATCGGTTCCAGCAAGCGTCGCTCGCTGGCGATCGCTTCGCGCAGGCTCTCGCCCTGGCGGCCGAGCGGGTGCATGCGCCGCGTCTCGGCAAAACGGCGCAGCAGTTCCGTTTCCCCGGCGATCAGGAACAGCACTTCGCAATCGATGCCGCTGCGGCGCAGTTCGTCGACCAGTTTCGGGACCGAAGCAATCTCGGCCTCGCTGTTGCGCGCGTCGAGGCTGATGGCGGTGCGCGCGTAGATCTTGTCGCTGCTGCGCACGCTGTGCGCGATGAACGACTTCAGCAAGGCCGCGGGCATGTTGTCAATGCAGTAATAGCCCAGGTCTTCGAGCATGTGCAGCGCCACGCTCTTGCCGGCGCCTGACAGTCCGCTGAGGATGATGAGCTGCATGCTGCGATTGGCGAGGCCCTAGAGGCGCGCGCTCTTCTGCGCCTCGGCGGCGTGATGGTCGGTGATCTTTTCCTTGTGCTTGCGCACCAGGCGTTCCAGCTTGTCGGTCAGCGCATCGATCGCGGCGTACATGTTGGCGTCCTCGGCCAGCGCGTGCACGCTTTCGCCGCGCAGGTGCAGCGTCGTCTCCGCGCGCTGTACGAGCTTCTCGACGGTCAGCACGCAGTGAGCGTCAAACACGTGGTCGGAATGCCGCACCAGCCGCTCGAGTTTCTTCTCAACGTAGTTGCGCAGCGAATCCGTAACCTCGACGTGATGGCCGGTGACGCTCAGGTGCATAAGCTACTCCTTGACTGTCGTGAATCGGCGCTCAGGCGGCATCAGGTCGCCTGGGTGGTAATCTTGCCGGCATCGCGCCGGCGTTCATTCGATGGCGCGAGTCGCATCGATTCGCGGTACTTCGCCACGGTGCGGCGCGCCACCGG
>JBOHZW010000184.1:0-20004 GCA_050738715.1 Steroidobacteraceae bacterium
ACAAGGTGTAGCCGGTCAGGAAAGTCATCGTCCCTGCTTTTTCGATGACGTCCTCATCGAACGGAGTCGGTGAGCGCACCGCCCTCGAGGCCGCGACCCACAGGTCCGCCCGCTCGCTCACGGTCCAGTTCACGCGCAGGTCGGGCTGCGCATTCCATCCGGAAAACGGATCATCCTCGAGCTTGATCCCGGCCGTCACAGTGACGCGATTACCCGTTGCAATGCTGTCCTGCGCGAACACGTTGCCCAGGCTCATCTGCCGGTTGCCCGGCTCGAACAGCAGCGTGACCGCGTTGTGGATCGAGTACCTGTTGATGCGCTCTCCGCCTCCCCAGATAAAAGTATGGCGCGCGCCCCAGGCAAGCCGCTGCTGGATCTCGACGTCGTAGGTATGCATCACGAACGCCAGGCCGCCGGCGGGCGCGGTGCGCTGCGTTTCATCGACGTAGGCCTGCAGTTGCAGGTCGGAACGAGAGGAATGCCGGCGCCAGCGCCCGATGATGTTTCCGCCCGCGATGCTGCCGCTGCCGGGGCCCGGCTGCGACTGCACCGCACGATAGACGTCGCCTTGCACGGTCGCGCCCGAGTGTGCGCCTGACCAGTCGTAGCGCCCGCCGGCCTGCGACTTGTACCAGTCGTCCTGCGCGTCCGAGCCGTCCGCCAACTCGAAGGCGCTGTGGGCGATCACCTTGCCATAAACACGGTAGGCGCTGTCGCCCTCGTTCTTCGCGCCATATCGCACCGCGGCCGAGCGATCGACGTTGCCCGCGGCCACCTTGAGGAGCGTGCCGTTTGTGACGTACGCGCTGCGCGTCACGATATTGATGACGCCGTTCATCGCGTTTGCGCCCCACAGCGTCGCGCCCGGTCCGCTCAACACCTCGATGCGCTCGATATCGTCCATCACCAGGTCTTGCGCGTCATGGTAAATCCCCGAGAACAGCGGTGAATAGACGCTGCGGCCGTCCACCAGCATCAGTATCTTGTTCGCGAAGTTCTGCGCATCGGGGTTGCCGCCAAAGCCGCGAATCGAGACCACATAGCCGCTGGCGCTCGTTTGCACGACATTGAGGTTCGGTGCCAGCCGCAGCGCCTCCGCAATCGTAAGCGCACCGGAGCGCGCGATGTCCTCGTGCGTGATGACGTAGACCGATGCCGCGACGCGCCGGATCGGATCGCTGGCCTTGGAGGGCGTGCTCACCTCAATGTTGGCGAGTTCGTCGATGGAATAGCGGATGAGGTCATTCGGCGGTTCATCGCCATTGGGCAGCTCGCCCCCGGCGCCAGCGGCAAAGCCGCACACCGGCAATAGGGCAAACAAGATCGCCGCCGCGCAGGCAGCTTTGAGTGGCGCGCCCCACTTGTTTTTGAACATGCAGGCACCTGCTGGAACTGGGTCGCGGCAGTCTGGATCAGCTAGCACCTACTGTCTGTGCGCCGCCACCGACGCGGCTCGTAGGCGTTGTCCTATGTGCAAATGCCAGCGCCTGGACGGCAATGGCGCGGAGAAACCGTCAGCACGCACTCACAGTAATGCGGGGGCAGCGCCGAGTGCGACGCGGGCCTGCGTCACTCTAACCTGATGTTGACGGAGATTCGTTCACCATCGTGAGGTATCAAGCCATGAATTGGGATCGTGCAGAAGGAAACTGGAAACAGATGAAGGGCAAGGTCAAGGAGCAATGGGGCAAGCTGACCGATGATGAGTTGGACAAGATTGCCGGCAAGCGCGACCAGCTTGTGGGCCGTATCCAGGAACGCTACGGCATCCAGCGCGATGAAGCAGAAGAGCGCGTGAAGGACTGGGAGAAGGGCTACCGCCAGTAGACTGCGCTGCGACACCGGTGCACCGCCCGCGATAAACTCGCGGGCGTGCGCACCGCAGCATTCGAGGCAGGCATCGATCGCCAATTGTCCGTCGCTCCAATGATGGATTGGACCGACCGGCATTGCCGTTTTTTCCTGCGCGGTTTTTCGCCGCGCACTCTTCTTTACACCGAGATGATCACCGCGGAGGCGCTGCTGCGCGGCGATGCGGCGCGGCTCCTGCACTACTCCCCTGAGGAGCATCCGCTCGCGCTCCAGCTGGGCGGGAGCGATCCCGCGCGGCTCGCGCAAGCCGCGCGGCTTGGCGAACAGGCGGGTTACGTCGAGATCAATCTGAACTGCGGGTGCCCGAGCGATCGCGTGCATGCGGGCGCTTTTGGCGCCTGCCTGATGGCGACACCGGCGCGCGTGGCCGAATGCGTCGCCGCGATGCGCGCCGCGGTCAGCGTGCCGGTAACCGTCAAGATGCGCATTGGCATCATCGATGGCGCCAAAGCCGCAAATGGCAGATCTCGCGCGGCCGGCGCGGCGCAAGTGCCGTTGCGCACCCGCCTGGCTGCCTACGATGACGCGGACTATCAGCGGCTGTTCAATTTCACGGCAGTGGTGAGTGCCGCGGGCTGTGCAGTATTCATCGTGCACGCGCGACAGGCGGTGCTTGGTGGCCTGTCACCCAAAGAGAACCGCGATGTCCCGCCGCTTCGTCCTGAAGTCGTGCAACGGTTGGCCGCGCAATTCCCGCGGCAACAATTCGTCATCAACGGTGGATTGCGCACGGTGGCACAGGCACGCGATGCCCTGGGCTGGAGCCCCGGCGTGATGCTCGGACGCGAGGCCTACCATCGGCCGTATATCCTCAGCGAACTGCACCAGCAGCTGTTCGACGACGGCTGGCAGCGGCCATCCGAGCGCTCGCTGCTCGAGCGCATGGCGTGCTACGCGTCGCGCGAAACGCTCGCGGGCGAGCCGCTCAAGGCGATTACACGCCATATGTTCGGCCTGTACGCCGGCCAGGGTGGCGCACGCGCATTCCGTTCGCGTTTGGCCGAGGGTTCACGCAGGCACGATGCCGCGCCAGACTTTTTCCTGTACTGATCATGCACTTATCGTGTACTTTTCGTAGTCTGGAGCAATTGCTCGCGTATAATCGCGGCGGACCGCGGCCAACTTATGTGAACTAATGGGCCGCCATCGATGCCGACTACGGGAAACATGGTCAAGGATATCGAGCTCGCCATTCTGTTCGCCGATGTGGTCGGCTCGACCCGGTTGTTCGAGTCGCTGGGCGACCAGCGTGCCCGGGCGATGGTGGCGATCTGTATCGACGTCATGCGCACGGCCACGGAGCAGCACAACGGCACCGTGATCAAGACCATCGGCGATGAAGTCATGGCCACTTTTCCGAAGCCCGATGACGCGCTCAATGCCGCAGGGCAGATGCAGAAGCAGATTGCCGCGCATGCTGAACTCAAGATGGATGGGCAACCAGTAGCCATCCGCATCGGCTGCCATTTCGGTCCGGTCGTGCTGGAAGCGCGCGATGTGTTCGGCGCGAGCGTCCACACCGCCAATCGGATGACCAGCCAGGCGAAGGCGGGCCAGATCATCACGACCTCGGCGACCGTTGAGCGGCTCTCGCCCGAGTGGCGCGCATCGGTGCGGCAGATCGATGTGGCGACGATCCGCGGGCAGGGCGCCGAAGTGGCGCTCTACGAAGTGCTCTGGCAAACCGAGGATGTCACCAGCATGTTGCCGGCGATCGCGCTGACGGCGCGTGATCAGCGCCGCACGCTGCGCATGCGCGTTGCGGTGGCCGATCGCGAGGTCGTCGTCGACCAGTTGCATCCGCAGGTGGTCATCGGACGGGCCGACGAGAGCGATGTCATCGTGCGCGGCAACCTGATCTCGCGCCTCCATGCGCGCATCGAATTCAACCGCAACCGTTTCACGCTCACCGACATGAGCACCAATGGCACCTTCGTGCAGATCAACGGCCAGGAAGAAGCCTTCGTGCGTCGCGATACGATTCCGGTCAAGGGCGAGGGCATGATTGGACTGGGCAAGAGTCCCGATAACGAATCGCCGCAGACGCTGCGATTCGTGTGCGAAGAAGCCTAGGGCCCCAGGCGCCGCTCGACATCGTCGAGTTCCTGGTACAGCGCCGCCGGTGTGCGGGCGCCGAAACCCTTCAGGTATGAGCGGATGTCCGCGATCTCGCTGCGCAGGGCTGCCGGGGGGACCGAGGTCAATTCGGCCAGCACTTGCGGATCGATGTCGAGTCCCGTCGTATCGAGATCTTCGGGATTCGGCAGCAAGCCGATGGCCCCCTCGCGCGCGCCGGCGCGGCCTGCGCAACGCTCGAGCATCCAGTGCAGCACGCGCAGGTTTTCACCGAACCCCGGCCATAGGAATTTTCCGGCGGCATTCTGGCGGAACCAGTTGACGTGAAAAATTCGCGGCGGTTTCGTAAGCCGCTCACCCATGCCGAGCCAGTGCGCGAAGTAGTCGCCGAAGTTGTAGCCGGCGAAGGGCTTCATTGCCATCGGGTCACGCCGCACGATGCCGACCTGGCCGGTCGCGGCGGCAGTCGTTTCAGAAGCCACCGACGCAGCGACCAGTACGCCGTGCTGCCAGCTGCGCGCCTCGTAGACGAGCGGCGCCAGCTCGCGCCGGCGTCCGCCGAAGATCAGCGCGGAAATCGGTACGCCGTGCGGATCATCGGCGTGCGCGTCATAGCTCTGGTTCTGCGCGGCCGCGACCGTGAAGCGCGAATTCGGATGCGCAGCCGGGCCATTCGCGGGATCAAACGGACGGCCACGCCAGTCGATCACCGGCACATGCTTCTTGCGGCCTTCCCACCACGGTTCCAGGTCGGCGGTCAGCGCGACGTTCGTGAAGATCGCGTCGTGGCTGATCATGTCAAAGGCGTTGCGGTTGGTTGCGCGGTTCGTGCCGGGCACGACGCCGAAGTAGCCGCTTTCCGGGTTGATCGCCCACAACCGGCCATCGCGCCCCGGCTGGAGCCAGGCGATGTCATCGCCGATCGTGAAGATTTTCCATCCCGGCAGGGAATCGGGCGGAATCAGCATCGCCAGGTTCGTCTTGCCGCAGGCCGAAGGAAAAGCCGCGGCGACATAGTGCGTTTCGCCTCGCGGGTTCTGCAGCCCGACGATCAGCATATGTTCGGCGAGCCAGCCCTCGGTGCGTGCCTGGAAGCTCGCAATGCGCAGCGCGTGGCACTTCTTGCCGAGCAGCGCGTTGCCGCCGTAGCCCGAGCCGTAGCTCTCGATCGCGAGTTCTTCCGGGTAATGCATGATGAAGCGGCGTTCCGGATCGAGTTCGCCGGTCGAGTGCAGGCCGCGCACGAACTGGCCATCGGATGCGATGCGCTCGAGCGCGGCGCGCCCCATGCGCGTCATCAACCCCATGTTTAGGACGACATAGGCACTGTCGGTGATCTCGACACCGCAGCGCGCGTACGGTGAATCGAGCGGACCCATGCAGTAAGGCACGACATATAGCGTGCGTCCGCGCATGCAGCCTTTGAACAGTTCGCGCATCTGCGCGTGCGCCGCTTCCGGCGCCATCCAGTTGTTGTTCGGGCCCGCGTCGTCCTGGGCGCGCGTGCACACGAATGTCAGGTGTTCGACGCGCGCGACATCGGTCGGATCGGAGCGGTACAGGTAGCAGCGCGGGAACGTATCCGGATTGAGCGCCTGCAACTCGCCGCGCGCGACCATCTCGGCGCGCAGCGCGTCGCGTTCGGCGTCCGACCCGTCGCACCAATGGATGCCGCTGGGCTGGGTCAGCGCGGCCACTTCACCGACCCAGGCGGTGACGTTTCTGCTGATATTGGCTAAAGATGCGAGGGTATGGGGGTCGCTCGCCATGTCGTATCCTTGGCGGAGTGCGCGATTATAAACGGTGCCGCCGGCAGTGAACCCACAATCGATTCCAAACCGCCCCGCTTGACAGCGTTGGACGACATATTTCGGGCAGGAGGGCCGCTGGCGCGCTCTTTCGAGGGCTTCGTGTCACGGCCTTCGCAGCGGCGCATGGCGGCGCGCATCTCTGCAGCGCTCGAACAGCGTGAACACCTGCTGGTCGAGGCGGGCACCGGCACCGGCAAGACCTTCGCGTACCTCGTGCCGGCGCTGATGTCGGGACTGCGCGTGCTCATTTCCACCGGCACGCGCACGCTGCAGGACCAGCTTTACATGCGCGATATTCCGCTGCTGGCCGGCGCATTGGGCCGGCCGCTGACGACCGCGCTGCTGAAAGGACGGGCGAACTATCTATGCCTCGCCAAGCTGTCCGGCGCGGGCGCGCAGCAAACACTGCTCGCGGACGAAGAACCCGGTTTGCTCGCGCAGGTGAGTGAGTGGGCCACGACGACGCGCAGCGGCGACTTGTCCGAAGTGCCCACGCTCGGCGAATCGCACCCACTGCGCGCGCGGCTCACCAGCACGCGCGAGGGCTGCACGGGAACTCGTTGCGCGGAGTTCTCCCGCTGCCATGTGTTCGCCGCGCGCCGCGCTGCGCTGGAAGCCGACCTCGTGGTCGTCAATCATCATCTGCTGCTCGCGGACCTTGCGCTCAAGGAAGAAGGCTTCGGAGAGTTGTTGCCCGGCGTCGATGCGCTGATCCTCGATGAGGCACACCAGCTTCCTGACCTGGCGGCCGAGTTCTTCGGCGTGACCTGCTCGAGCCGCCAGTTCGATACGCTGTTGCACGATGCGCGCGCCGAACTGGCGGCGCTGGCGGTGCCTGCGGGCGCAATCACACGACTGTCGCAGCTGCTGGAGCTTCCGTTGCAAGCGCTGCTGATACGGCTCGGCCGCCAGGAACGGCGCGTCGGGTGGCAGGAGCTTGGCGCCGCTGCGCGCGCGGACTGCGAAGCGCTGCATGCCGCGCTCGGGAATTACGCGAACGGCCTCGAGTCGCTCGGCGATTCGGCGGGTATCGCGCAATGCGCGGCTCGTACGCGCGCGCTGGCGGCCGACATGGCGCAGGTCATGGAGGAGCCGGAACAACCCGAGGCGGGCGGCGCACGCAGCATTGCGGTAACGGCGCGCGGTTTTGCGCTAAGCCTGCTGCCTTACGATGTGTCGACGCGCTTCCGTAGCCTGGTCGAGCAGCATCCGAGCGCGTGGATATTCACATCCGCGACACTGGCGCTGGCCGGCAACTTCCAGCATTTTTCCAATCGTCTCGGCCTCAACGATGCGCAGACGCTCTGCCTTGACAGCCCCTTCGATTACGAGCGCCAGGCGTTGCTGTACCTCCCCGAAGCGCTTCCCGATCCATCCGCGCCCAACTACACCGATACCGTGCTCGAGCGCGCGCGCCCGCTGCTTACAGCCAGCGATGGTGGCGCGTTCCTGCTGTTCACGAGCCACCGCGCGCTGCGCATCGCGGCACAATCCTTGCGCGCACAGGACTGGATGGGGGATTGGCCGCTGCTGGTGCAGAACGAAGCGCCGCGCGAACTGCTGTTGCGGCGTTTCCGCGAATCCGGCCGCGCCGTACTGCTGGGCACGGCGAGCTTCTGGGAAGGCGTCGACGTGCAGGGCGCAGCGCTCCGTTTCGTTGTCATCGACAAGCTGCCGTTTGCCTCGCCCGAAGACCCGCAGGTGCGGGCGCGCGCCCAATACCTGCAGTCGCAGGGCATCAATGCCTTCCGCGAATACCAGTTGCCCGAAGCTGCGCTGGCGTTGAAGCAAGGCGTGGGACGCCTGATCCGGAGCGAGGAAGACCGCGGTGTCGTCATGATCTGCGATCCGCGCTTGCTGACGCGCGGCTACGGCCGCGCGCTGCTGGCCAGCCTGCCGCCGTTGAAGCCGACGCGCGATGCCAGCGAGGCGATCGCGCTGTTGCGCGAGAGTGCGCGCGAACTGGAGGTCGCATGAAACTGCTGGCCCTCGATGCTGCGAGCGATTATTGCAGCGTCGCGTTGTGGCAGGACGGCGCGTTGATCGACGCGTACGCGCGCGCGGAGCGCGGCCATGGCGACCAGCTGCTGGCGATGATCGAGGCGCTGCTCGCGCAATCAGGCCTCGCGCTGGGTTCACTCGATGCCATCGCATTCGGCCGTGGGCCCGGCGCCTTCACCGGCCTGCGGCTTGCCGCCAGCATCACGCAGGGGCTTGGCTTTTCGACGGGCCTCCCGGTGATTCCGGTATCCAATCTGCGCGCGCTGGCGCAACGCGCGCTGACCGAGTGCATGTTGGGCGGAGCGGGCGCCGGCGCGCGCGCCATCGCCTGCCACGACGCGCGCATGGGCGAGGTGTATTGGGCTGCGTTCCGGTGCGCCGATGGGCATGCTGCAGCCGATACGGTCGAATCCGTGGCACGTCCTGAAGCGATGATTGCCGCTGCACAAGACTGGCTCGACGCGACGGATCGCGCACTCGCGCAACCGGGCAAGGCCATGCGCGCGAGCGAAGTCGCGGGTGTGGGCACTGGCTTTGCCGTTTATCCTGCGCTTGCCCCGTTGGCCGCAAGGCTTGCACCGCTCCTGCCCGAGGCGCGGCCACGCGCCGCTGAAATCGCGGTGTTGGCCGCGCACGATGGCTTGCGGTTCGCGATGCCGCCCGAACAAGCCTGGCCTGTCTACGTGCGCAATGATGTGGCGGTTGCCGCAGCGGCGCACCCCTCATGAGCATGCTGTCGGCAGCGGAAACGGCGGCGCTGCTGCCCTATGCGCCAATGGTGGCTGCGTTACGCGCGGCGGCGCTCGAAGCGGCCGCCGGCAAGATCGCCTGTCCGCAACGCCAGGTTTTGCCGATGGGCGAGGGTGGCGCGCTGCTGTCGATGGTGGCCGTGGGCGCCGACATCGGCGTGCACAAGCTTGTCACCGTCGTTACCGAAAATCGATCACGCGCATTGCCAACGATACAAGGCCAGGTCAGCGTCGTGCGGGCAAGCACCGGCGAGCTGCTGCTGGCGCTCGATGGCGCGACGGTGACCGGCCGCCGCACGGCGGCACTGTCGATGCTCGGCGTGGCGACGCTGGCGGCCGGGCCACCGCGCTGCGTGCTGCTCTACGGCACCGGCACGCAATCACTCCACCACGTTGAGGCACTCGCCGCCTTGTACCCGGGCATACGCGTGGCGGTCATCGGCCGTGCTCCCGGCTCTGCCGAAGCATTTTGCGAAGCGAACGCCGCAACATTGACGGCATTGTCGCCGGCCAGCGCGGATGACATTCCCACCGACACCGACCTGGTGATCACGTGCACGACGAGCCCCGAGCCGGTCTATCGCGCCGGCGCGCGTGAGGGCCGGCTCGTCATCGCGGTGGGTGCCTACACCCCGCTCTGCGCCGAAATCGATACGGCGACCGTGGGTGGCAGCGTTGTTTATGTCGATGACCCGGCCAATGCCCGCCACGAGGCCGGCGATCTCATCCGCGCACAAGTCGATTGGACGCAGGTGCGTTCCATCGCCGACGCGCTCGGCGCGCACAAGCCTGGCGCCGACGCCGTGCTGTTCAAGACCGTTGGCAGCGCAGCCTGGGATCTGGCTGCGGCCCGTGTTGCCGTCTCGACAGTTGCAGCGGCGCAGCGCGGTGTAACAAATCTGTCATGAGGCGTCGCTAACGTGGCGCCGCCGCAAGGCTACGCATCAAAATGACAGCCAAGCAAATCCTGATCGTCGAAGACGAACGGCCGATCCGCGAAATGATTGCTTTCGGTCTCAAGCGCGCTGGCTTCGAGGTGCGCGAAGCGGAAGACAGTCGCACCGCCCGATCCGCGCTGGCAGATCGTCGCCCCGACCTGGTGCTGATCGACTGGATGCTGCCGGACACAAGCGGGCTCGAACTCACCCGATCGCTGAAGCGCGAACGCGAAACGCGCGACCTGCCGATCATCATGCTGACCGCGCGCGCCGCCGAGGCCGACAAGGTTGCGGGGCTGGATGGCGGCGCCGATGACTACCTCACCAAGCCGTTTTCGCCGCGCGAACTGGTGGCACGGGTCAATGCCTTGCTGCGCCGGTCGTCGGGTCAGGAGGAGGGCGAGGCGGTGGCGCGCGGCACTCTCGTGCTCGATCGGGCCGGCCATCGCGTGAACTGCGCTGGACGTTCGGTGGTCATGGGCCCAACGGAATATCGCCTGCTCGAATTTTTCATGTTGCACCCGGATCGCGTATACAGTCGCGAACAGCTCCTGGATCGTGTTTGGGGAGGCAATGTCTATGTGGAAGAGCGCACCATCGACGTGCACATCCGCAGGCTCCGCAAGGCACTCGAAGACTTCGACTGCGATCAGTACATCCAGACGGTGCGCGGCGCCGGCTATCGCTTCTCGGTGCGCGTAGACGCTTGAGCCGCGCATCGAAACCGGCATTTCTCACTTCGGCCTGGTGGGGTCCGTTGGCCCAGGCGGCGCTGGCCGTGCTTGTGGCGGCTGCGATCGGGGCGCTGTTCGGACATGTTGGCATCGCCGTCGCGCTGGTGCTGGCCGCGTTGTTGAGTCGCCAGTTGTACATGCTGCAGCAGGTCGTGCGGTGGCTGCGCAGCGACCGCGTCGATCTTGCGCCCGACGACGGCGGAGTCTGGGGCGAGCTGGTCGGTTTGATCATCCGCCTTTACCGTCGCAAGCAATACCACAAACGACGCATGCGGCAGTTGCTGCGCGAGCTCCGCCATTCGACCGCAGCGATTCCCGACGGCGTCGTGATGCTCAGCCCCGATGCCGAGATACTCTGGTTCAATCGCTCGGCAGGCGAGTTGCTGCAGCTGCGCCACCGCTCGGATGTCGGTCTGCGCATCGACAACCTGGTGCGGCGCCCGGAGTTCGTCAATTACCTGCGGGCAGGCGATTTCCGCTCACCCGTCGTGGTGCCGGCAGGTGGCCCGGTCGAACAGTATCTTTACTTCCAGATCGTTCCCTATGGAGTCGGGCAGCTGCTGCTGTTGGTGCGCGACGTGACGCGCCAGGCGCAACTTGAAGCGATGCGCAAGGATTTCGTCGCCAACGCTTCGCACGAGTTGCGTTCGCCGTTGACCGTGATTTCGGGATACCTGGAAACACTTGCGCTGGACGAGTCGCTTGATCAGGCGATAGCGGGCCCGATCGCCGAAATGCGCCGTCAGTCACTGCGCATGACGGCTATCGTGAAGGACTTACTCGAACTCTCGCGCCTCGAGGCCGAAGGGGGCGCGTCACCGGGTGAACCCATAGATGTGAATGCGCTGATGTTGCAGCTGCGCAGCGACTATCTGGCGCGCGCCACGTCAGCCGTGGAGTTGCGCGTCGAGGCGACTTCAAGCGAGGAATTGATGGGTGAGCCGCCGCAGATTCATTCCGCCTTTGCCAATTTGCTCGAGAACGCTGTGAAGTACACGCCGGCGGGCGGTTTGATAACGATGCGCTGGTGGTGCGACGGCCAGGGCGGGCATTTCGCGGTGACCGATACCGGCATCGGCATCGCGGCCCAACACATTCCACGACTCACGGAACGCTTCTACCGCGTGGATGCCGGGCGCAGCCGCGCAAGTGGCGGTTCAGGGCTCGGCCTGGCGATCGTAAAACATGTACTGCAGCGTCACGGAGCAAGTTTGCAGATTGAGAGCGCCGAAGGGCGCGGCAGCACATTCACGTGCCATTTTCCCTCCGAACGCGTGCGCCTGCCGGCCGCGGCGGCCTGACGCAGTGACATTGCAAATGCGAGTGGGTTCACGCCGGCGCGTTGTTGCTGCGCTATAGTAGGAATCATGGAAGCGGCAGACATTTCTCATCACACTTCGCGTCGTTACAACGAAGACCTCGAGCGCGTGCGCAGCAAAGTGCTGGCGATGGGTGGCCTGGTCGAAGTGCAGCTCGATGGTGCGCTCGGCTCATTGATCGAAGGTGACAGCAAGCTGGGCCAGTCGATCGCTAAGAACGACTACCAGGTCAACGGTATGGAAGTGTCGATCGACGAGGAATGCAGCCGCATTCTCGCGACGCGCTCGCCTGCGGCCGGCGATCTGCGCATGATCGTGGCCACCATCAAGACGATCACCGACCTGGAGCGTATTGGCGATGAGTGCGAGAAGATTGCGCTGATCGGTGCACGGCTCGCCGGCGAAGAGCGGCCGGAAGATCGATACCGCGCCGTCAAGCACCTCGGGCGCATTACCCAGGCCATGGTCCACAATGCACTGGATGCATACGCGCGACTGGACGTCGAACTTGCGTTGAGTACGGCGCGGAGCGATCGCATCGTCGACTATGAATACGAAGCCATCCAGCGCCAGACGATCACGTTCATGATGGAAGATCCGCGCTCGATCCGGCGCGCACTGGATGTCATGTGGGTGGTGCGCGCCCTCGAGCGGGTTGGCGATCACGCCAAGAATGTCTGCGAGTACGTCATTTACGTCGTGCACGGCAAGGACGTTCGCCACACTTCTCTCGAGAGCGTCGACCAGGAAATCAAGGCGCGTACGGCGGCAACATGACGCTCCCGTGCTGACGCGCCGCGGGCTCAATCTGCTCGGCCTGGCCTGTTGTGCCGGCCTGTTGGCTTACGCGTGGTATGCGCAAGGTGTGCTGCGCGTCGATCCCTGTCCGCTGTGCATTTTCCAGCGTGTTGGCATATTTACGGTAGGCCTGATTTTCCTTGTGGCGGGGATCCATGCGCCGCCACATCGTGGCGCCCGGGTTTACGGCGTGCTGCTTGGCCTGACTGCCGCGTTGACCATGGCAATTGCGGCGCGCCACGTGTGGATCCAGCACCTGCCAGCCGATGCCGTGCCCTCCTGCGGCGCGGGCCTCAATTTCCTGTTGGAGGACTTTCCGCTGGCCGAGGTGATCCGCAAAGTGCTGACCGGTTCAGGAGAATGCCACGAGGTGAACTGGACTTTCCTCGGCCTGGCAATGCCAACCTGGGTGCTGCTGTCGGCTGGCGCATTGGGCGTGCTGGGCGTGTACGCCAATTTCCGCGCTCGCCCGCGCTGAAGCATCGTCAGGCGAGCAGCAGCTGCAAGGCCTGCAGATACATCGCATGCAGCCGGTCGATATCGGTCAGTCGCACACACTCGTTCACCTTGTGTATCGTCGGATTGGGCACGCCGAGCTCGATTACCTCGGCGCCCATCTGTGCCATGAAGCGGCCGTCCGAGGTGCCGCCTCCGGTCGATAGCAGTGGTTCGCTGCCGGCCACCTTGCGCACCGCCGCGCGTACGCATTCGAGCAGCTTGCCTTGCTTCGTGCAGAACGGCTCGCCTGAATGAAACCAGTCGAGCGTGTAGTTCAGCTTGTGTCGATCGAGGATTTCGCACACCGATTGCTTGAGCTGCTCAGGTGTCAGCACGGGCGAGTAGCGCAGGTTGAAGCGTGCGGCGAGTTCGCCCGGTATCACGTTGGGCGCGCCGGTGCCCGCCGTGAGGTTTGAGACCTGAAAGGTCGTGGGCTGAAAGTTGTCGTCACCCTGGTCCCAGGTGCGCGCGCTCAGTTCGCTCAACGCAGGCGCGAAGCGGTGAATCGGATTGTCGGCCCGCTGCGGGTACGCCACATGTCCCTGCACGCCACGCACGGTGAGCCGGCCCGACAGTGAACCGCGCCGCCCGATCTTGATCGTGTCACCGGCGATTTTCTCGCTGGATGGTTCGCCCACGATGCACCAGTCGATGCTTTGCCGGCGTGCAGTCAGTGCCTCGACCACGCGTTTCGTACCATCGATCGACGGGCCTTCCTCGTCGCTGGTGATGAGGAATGCCAGCGTTCCCCGATGCTGGGGATGCCCGGCGACGAAGGACTCGCCGGCGGTGATCATCGCTGCCAGTCCGCTTTTCATATCCGCAGCGCCGCGGCCGTAAATCGCACCGTCCCGAACAGTGGGAATAAAAGGGTCGGAATGCCACTCCTCGACTGGCCCCGTCGGGACCACATCGGTATGTCCGGCGAAGCACAGGACTGGCGCACCCTGGCCACGAACGGCCCACAGGTTGTCGACCGGGCCGTAGCGCAGATGCTCAATCTTGAACCCGGCGGCCTCCAATCGTCTGGCGATCAATGCCTGGCAGCCGTCATCCGCTGGTGTCAGGGAGCGGCGGGCGATCAAAATTTGGGTCAGGTCGATGGCAGCAGACATCTGTTTCCAGCTTGCGGGCATGTGCTTTGATCCTTATGGTAACGGTAATGCAATCAGCGGGATACGGCGGCGCTGCCGGCCCTGACACATGGTTGTCACACTGCCGGTTTATAAAACCGCTTCTCCCGTCGAGACGCCTTCTCATTCATTTTTAAGGGGACAGATTTGTGAGCATTCGCAGCATCAGAGTTCTTTCATTGGTAAGTGCCATCGCGCTCGCGGCGGCCGCCAGCATGGCTTCGGCCACCGATATATCCGGCGCCGGGGCGACTTTTCCTTACCCGGTCTATTCCAAGTGGGCCGAGGCCTATAAGGCAAAGACGGGTGACGGTCTGAACTATCAGTCGATTGGTTCGGGCGGCGGCATCAAGCAGATCAAGGCCGGCACCGTCACCTTCGGTGCGTCCGACAAGCCGCTGGAGCCCAAGGACCTGAACGATTCCGGCCTGCTGCAGTGGCCGATGGTCATCGGCGGCGTAGTTCCAGTCGTAAATATCCCGGGCATCACTGCTGGTGCGCTCCAGCTCGATGGCCCGACGCTGGCCAGCATCTACATGGGGGAGATTTCCAAGTGGAATGATGCGCGCATCAAGCAGCTCAATCCCAAGGCCACGCTCCCCAACCTGGCCATCGCGCCGGTGTATCGTTCTGACGGTTCGGGCACGAACTTTCTGTTCACCAACTACCTGTCGCAGGTCAGTGGGGGTTTCAAGACCAAAATCGGTGCCAACGCTTCGGTCGAATGGCCGGTCGGCATTGGCGCCAAGGGCAATGAAGGCGTTGCCAACATGACCACGCAGACTTCAGGCGCAATTGGCTACGTGGAATACGCATACGCGAAGCAAAATGCCATGGCCTCGGTGCGCATGAAGAACAACGCCGGTAACTTCGTGGCGCCCGAAGCCTCAGCCTTCCAGGCCGCCGCCGCGAGTGCCGACTGGGAGAAGGCGCAAGGCTTCTACCTGATTTTGACGGATCAACCCGGCGCTGCAAGCTGGCCGATCACGGGCGCCAGCTTCATCATCATGTATCGCGAGACCAAGGACCCGGTGGCCGCCGCGGCGGCGCTGAAGTTCTTTGCCTGGGCATACAAGGACGGTATCGATATGGCCAGGCAGCTTGACTACGTGCCGTTGCCGGATAAGGTTGTCAAGCTGGTCGAGAAGACCTGGACCACCTCGATCAAGTCTGCAGGCAAGCCGGTCTGGCAGGTCAAATAGCCCGCAGTACCTGGGTAGACCAATCGGGCGGCGACCGGAACCTCGCAAGGTTTCGGTCGCCTGTCTGCACTTGAAGGGGAATACTTGAGCACTTCCGCAGCATCGGTGTCGGCGTTGACGCTGCCCGCGACACTTCGGCGCGAAGCGCGCATCGAGCGCGTGTTCCGCACGGCAACGCTGGCTTCGGCGCTGGTGGTGCTGGGATTGCTGGCAGGCGTGATCGTGACGCTGGTGTACGGCAGTTTGCCGGCACTGAAGGCCTTCAAGTGGAATTTCGTCACTGGTGAGCGTTGGAATCCCGTCACCGAAGTATTCGGTGCGCTGACCCCGCTCTACGGCACGATCGTTACTTCGATCATCGCCTTGCTCATTGCGGTGCCGCTCAGCTTTGGTATCGCCGTGTTCCTGACCGAGATCTGCCCCCGCTGGTTGCGCGGACCGATCAGCACCGCCATCGAGCTGCTGGCCTCGGTGCCGAGCATCGTCTACGGCATCTGGGGATTGTTCGTGCTCGCGCCCATCCTGCAGCACACCATCCAGCCATGGCTCATCGACAATCTGGGATCCGTTCCCGGCATCGGCGTGTTGTTCCAGGGACCCCCTTACGGCATCGGCCTGCTGACCGCCGGCCTGGTGCTGTCGATCATGATTCTTCCGTTCATCACGTCCGTCATGCGCGAGGTGTTCCGCATGACACCCATGTCGCTGAAGGAAGCGGCCTACGGGCTGGGGGCCACGCAGTGGAACGTGGTCTGGAACGTCGTGCTGCCCTGGTCACGCACCGGTGTCATCGGCGGCATCATGTTGGGTCTGGGTCGCGCGCTCGGCGAAACAATGGCGGTAACCTTCGTCATCGGCAATGCCCATCGCATCAGCGCCTCACTGCTGGCGCCGTCCACGACGATTTCCGCCGCCATCGCCAATGAGTTTGCCGAAGCCGTCGGTGATCTCTACACGTCGTCGCTATTCGCATTGGGCCTGCTGTTGTTCGTGCTGACGTTCACGGTGATCGCCGCGGCGCGCCTGTTGTTGCTGCGGCTGGAGCGCGGCGGGGTGAAGCGCGCATGAGTACGCTGCGTCGCAGGCGGATGTGGAACGTCATCGCCTTTGGGGCGTCGATGGTGGCGACGGCAATCGGCCTGGCGCTGCTGTGCGCGATCCTCTGGACTCTGCTGTCCCGCGGCCTCAGCGGCTTGTCGCTGGCGGTATTTACGCAGATGACGCCGGGACCGGGCAGTGCGGGCGGTCTGCTCAATGCCATAGTCGGCAGCCTGATCATGACCATGCTCGGCATTCTGATCGGGGCCCCCATCGGCATACTGGCGGGCACTTACCTGGCGGAGTACGGGCGACGCACGCGACTGAGCACCGTGGTGCGCTTCATCAACGATGTGCAGCTCAGTGCGCCGTCGATCATCATCGGTCTGTTCGTCTACACGTTGATCGTCGTGCGCATGGGTCACTTTTCGGCGATCGCCGGCGCAGTATCGCTGGGCATCATTGCGCTGCCGGTCATGGTCCGTACCACCGAGGACATGCTGAACCTGGTGCCCCGCTCGATGCGCGATGGATCGGCGGCGCTCGGTGCGCAGCCCTGGTACACGATTACGCGCATCGTCTACCCCGCGGCCAAGAACGGACTGTTGACGGGAGCGCTGCTGGCGGTGGCGCGCATCAGCGGTGAAACCGCGCCGCTGCTGTTCACAGCGCTCAGCAACAATTTCTGGAGTTCGAGTCTGAACAAGCCAATGGCCAACCTGCCGGTGGTCATCTTTCAGTTTGCGATGAGCCCATACAAAGACTGGCAGCAGCTCGCCTGGGTCGGCGCCTTGCTGATCACGTTGTTCATTTTGTTCCTGAGCATCGTGGCCCGTTCGATTTCGTCGCTGTTCGGCCAGCATGCCAACCCAGGTGAGTAGAGGGAATCGTGGATAAAGCCGAGCTTGGCCAACACATACTCAGTCGCTTCAACGAAGACCTGGAGCGCTTGCGCAGCGACGCGCTGGAAATGGGCGGCCTGGCCGAGGCGCAATTGCGACAAGCGCTCGAGTCGCTGTCCAGGAACGATTCGGCGATGGCCGAGTCAGTGGTGCGCATGGAGGCACGCGTCAATCAGATGGAGGTCGACGTCGACGACGAGTGCAATCGTATCCTGGCGATGCGCGCGCCGACCGCATCGGACCTGCGTCTGGTGATTGCTATCATCAAGACCATCACCGATCTGGAACGAGTCGGCGACGAGGCGCACAAGATCGCCAATATCGTCACCCGGCGCAGCGGCGTGGATCGAAGCGGCGACAGCTACCGGATCGTTCGCCATCTGGGCAACGTGGCGGTCGAGCTGCTGCACGATGCACTCGATGTGTTTGCCAGGCTCGATGCTCCCGCGGCTCTGGCGGCCGTGAAGCGCGACCGGCTGCTGGACGAGGAATACGAAGCGGTCCAGCGCCAGTGCATCACCTTCATGATCGAGGATCCGCGCACCATTCGCGCGATGATCGACCTGTTGTGGATCGCGCGCGCGCTGGAGCGCACTGGCGATCATGCCAAGAACATCTGCGAATACGTGATCTATATGGTCGGCGGGCGCGACGTGCGCCACGTGGCGCTGGAGGAAATCGAGCGTCAGATGCTGGCTGTGCCGGCGCCCGAGGCGATATTGGCGCAGGTGGTGGCCGGAGAGAAGCATTGATGTCGGAGGCCACGCTTCCGCCGGCCACTGTGCAGGCTCCGGTGCCTGCGGCGGCGACAGCGACCCCGGCCCGAGCACACTGGCCACAACAGCCGCGTGCGCTGGTTGAGGATCTCAACTTCTACTATGGCGATAACAGGGCGCTGAAGAACATCAGCATGCCGATCGCGGACCGCCAAGTGACGGCGCTGATCGGCCCATCCGGGTGCGGCAAGAGCACGTTCCTGCGCTGCTTCAACCGCATGCATGACCTGCAGGAACATACCCGCTATGAAGGTTCGATCATGCTCTATCCGGAGGGCATCAACCTCATCGGGCGCAGCGCAGATCCGATCGACGTGCGCATGCGCATCGGCATGGTGTTCCAGAAGCCGAATCCGTTTCCTACCTCCGTTGCCGAGAATGTGGCCTACGGCCCGCGCCTGCACGGAGTCCGCAGCCGTGCGCGACTGGCCGAGATCGTGGAACAGGCCTTGCGCGGCGCAGCGCTCTGGGACGAGGTGAAAGACCGGCTGAATGAGCCCGCACAAGCCTTGTCAGGCGGCCAGATGCAGCGACTGTGCATCGCGCGCGCGCTCGCGACCAGGCCGGAGATCATCCTGTTCGACGAACCGACTTCCGCACTTGACCCGATTGCCACGGCCAAGATCGAGGAACTCATCGCCACGCTGCGCGAGCAGGTCACCGTGCTGATCGTTACGCACAACATGCAGCAGGCGGCGAGAATCTCCGACTACACGGCCTTCATGTACCTGGGTGAGCTGGTCGAGTACGACACGGCCGCCAAGATTTTCACCAACCCGTCCAGGAAAGCCACTGAGGATTACATCACTGGCCGCTACGGCTAGTGGCGTTTGCCGTGGATAGCACACGCAGCGGGGATCCGGTCGAGGGGCACACATTGCGTTCCGTCGACCAGGCGCTCGCGGATCTGCGGCTGCGCACGCTGGTGCTGGGGAGCCTGGTCATGGACCAGGTCGATGCCGCGGCGTCGGCGTTGCTGACCGGCGAGCGAGATGCGGCGGAAAAGGTGCTGGCCCGTGAGCCGCGCGTCAATGAGCTGACCCGCCAGATCGACCATCGTGCATTCGAGGCCATTGCGCTGCGGCAACTCGTGGCGGTCGATCTGCGGCTGGCGCGCGCGATCTCCCGCATCGTCGTCGATCTGGAACGCGCCGGTGATGAATGCAAGAAACTGGCCCGGATCGCTTTGCGCCAGCATCCCAGCTATTCCGCAGGGCCGTTGACGGGCGTCGCGGCACAACTGCGCCGCATGGCGGACCTGGCGGGCGCGATGCTTCGCAATGCATTGCTCGGTCTCGACGAAGCCGCGCTGGAGCCGGCCGCGGCCGTTGCGGCACAGGACCGCGAGCTGGATCGCGAGTTTTCCGCTGCGCTGCACTTGTTGCTTGCGCGCGCGAGCGCTGACGCGGCGGAGTTGAGCGCAACGATCGACGCAGTGTTTGCGGCCAAAAGCCTGGAACGCATTGGCGATCACGCCAAGAATATGGCCGAGCAGGTGGAGTCGTACCTCGTCGGTGATCCGCCCGAATCGCCGCTGGCGTCGCTCGAGCCGCTCTAGCCAAGCGATCGTGACCGTAGGTCGCGTGTCATGGCGTCGTCATATCTGCTTTGTCATCCGGTTGTCATACATGGTGCGTACCTTGCCGCCATTCGGTGCCGCTCGCGCCTTCGTAGCGGGCGTACACCGAAGTCAAAAACAGCCGAGACACCACATTTTTTAGGAGCGAGATTCATGTTCAAGCAGATTGTTGCCATGACCGCGGCTGCCTGCTGCAGCCTTGCAACGGCGGCCTACGCGGACACTGCCGTGACTGAGAACACCACGATCGGCGGCAAGGCATTCATCGATCTGACGAGCCTTGATGCCAAGGCGGCCGACGTCAAGACCGGCGCCAGCGGCGTCGGGCTGGACGTAAAGCGCTTCTACCTGGTTGCCAACCACACCTTCGACAATGTGTGGTCGGCGAATCTCACCACAGATTTCAACTACGTGAGCAACACGCAAAAGGTCACGACGGATGCCAACGGCGTCGTCACGCAGACGGGCTACACCGGCGAGACGCAGCTGTTCATCAAGAAGGCCTACCTGCAGGCGAAGATTTCCGACGCGTTCTTCGTGCGTGCCGGCTCGGCCGATCTGGCCTGGATCCCGTTCGT
>JBOHZW010000185.1:0-2547 GCA_050738715.1 Steroidobacteraceae bacterium
GTCATCTCGACCGTCACCGCATCGCCGGTGAGGATGCGGATGTAGTTCTTGCGCATCTTGCCGGAGATGTGCGCGGTCACCACGTGGCCATTCTTCAGCTGCACGCGAAATGTTGTGTTGGGCAGGGTCTCGACGACCTCGCCTTCCATCTGAATCGCGTCTTCCTTTGCCATGCCGCTCACAATAGACCCAAGGGGCGCGAATTCTGCATAAAGCCCCTGCGCAATGCAATTCAGTCAGCTCGCGCCGGCGCCGATCGCCGTTTCGAGCCGCCGCAGGAACTCGGAGCGGGGCAGGGCGCGGCTGCCGAGGGTCCGCAGGTGCTCGGAAGGCATCTGGCAGTCGATCAGTTCGGTGCCATCGGCGATGCAATCTCGCACGAGGCCGGCGAGCGCGGCCTTCGAGGCGTCGCGTTCCAGGCTGAACATCGATTCACCGAAAAACATGCGCCCAAGACGCACGCCATAGACGCCGCCGACCAGGCGATTGTTGCGCCAGATCTCGCAGCTGTGCGCGATGGCGCGCCGATGCAGCGCGACGTAGGCCTCGCGCATGTCGCCGGTGATCCAGGTGCCCGGGCTCCCATCGCGCGGCGCGGCGCAGGCATCGATCACCGCTTCGAAATCCGCATCGACGCGGTACTCGAAGCCGCGCATGCGCAGCGCGCGTGCGAGGCTCCGCGAGACGTGAAATTCATGCGGGATGAGCACCTCGCGCGGATCAGGCGACCACCAAAGCACCGGCTGGCCGGGCGAGTACCAGGGAAAAATGCCGCGCTGGTAGGCGGCGATAAGCCGTTCGCAGGACAAATCGCCGCCTGCGGCCAGCAAGCCTTCCGGATCATGCAACGCGCGCTCGACGGGCGGAAAACTCCCGGGCGGATCGCCCGGCGCCAGCCAGGCAATCATTGTCCGTCAGTTCGCCCCGTGGCGGAACGGCGTGTGGTGGGCGGCGACATCGGCATATTCTGTCACGGCCTCGGCTTCGCGCTCGAGGTAGCGCGCGACCGCAGCGCGCAGCACCGGGTCGGCCAGCCAGTGCGCCGACCACGTGAACGCCGGCTCGAAACCGCGCGCCAATTTGTGTTCGCCCTGTGTTCCGGGCTCGAAGCGCGCAAGCTTGTGGCGGATGCAGTATTCGATGCCCTGGTAGTAACAGGCCTCGAAATGCAGGCTGTGGTAGTCGCCATCGGCGCCCCAGTAACGGCCGTAGAGCGTGTCCGCCGAGCGGAAATAAACTGCGGCGGCGACGCACTCTCCGGCGCGGCGTGCCAGCACGACGATGAACGCATCGCCCATCGATTCGGCGACCCGCTGGAAAAATTCTGCATTGAGATAAGGTGGATGGCCGTGGCGCCGGAACGTGGACGCGTGCAGATCATGCACACGCGCGATTGCTGCGCGGTCGAGTTGCGTGCCGCTGCGCGCCTCGAACTCGATGCCTTGTTCTGCGCAGCGTCGGCGCTCCCGCCGCACTTTCTTGCGCTTGTCGGCGGAGAAGCCAGCCAGGTAGTCGTCGAAGTCGCGATAGCCGCGGTTGCGCCATTGGAAATGGCAATCGCGCCGCAGCAGCCAGCCGGCCGCGGCGGCGGCGTTGCGCAAGGGTTCGTCGATGAACAAAGCGTGCGCCGAGGAGCGTCCGCGCGCAGCGGCATCCGCTGCGATCGCCGCCAGCACCGCCGCGCGAGCCGCGTCGCCTTCGTTGGCGCGCCCAGCGTCATTCGCGCACAGTACGCGCGGACCAGTCGCCGGCGTAAATGGAATGGCCAGCAGCATTTTCGGGTAATACTCGAGTCCGCGGCTTTCCCAGGCACGGGCCCAGGCGAAATCGAACACGAATTCGCCCCACGAATTCGTCTTTTCATACAGTGGCGCCAGCGCAATCGGCTGCTCGCGCGGCCCGACCAGCAGGTGGTGCGGTGTCCAGCCGGTGAGCGGGGATACGCAACGCGTTTCTTCCAGCGCATTCAGGAATTCATGGCGCAGGAATGGGTAGTCGCCCGCCAGCGCGTTCCACGCCGGCGCGTCAAGCTCGGCGATGCCTGCGTGAAAACTGACCGGAAGCCGCCGGTTCATCCCGCTCCGTCGAACTGCTCCAGGTAGCGGTCCGCATCGAGCGCGGCCATGCACCCGGACCCTGCCGATGTGATCGCTTGCCGGTAGACATGATCGGCGACATCGCCTGCCGCAAACACGCCCGGCACGCTGGTCTCGGTCGCATCGCCAGCGGCGCCGCCGCGCACCTGTATGTAGCCGCCTTTCATGTCGAGCTGGCCGGCGAAGATCGCGGTGTTCGGCACGTGTCCGATCGCGATGAAAACGCCCGCGACGGCGACTTCCTGCGCGCGCCCCCCGGAATCTTTCAAGCGAACGCCGTTCACGCCCTGCTCATTGCCGAGGATTTCGCCGACCGAATGGTTCCATAGGATCGACACCTTGCCGGCCTTCTCGCGCTCGAAGAGCCGGTCTTGCAGGATCTTCTCGGCGCGCAGCTTGTCGCGCCGATGCACCAGCGTGACGTGCTCGGCGATGTTGGTCAGATAAAGCG
>JBOHZW010000186.1:0-1986 GCA_050738715.1 Steroidobacteraceae bacterium
ATAGTGCACATGTTGCGGCGGCGCCAGCGTGCGCTGCGCATTCGTCGCGCCGGGATCCGAACTCGCGAAGAAGTCGGCAAAAATGACGATGCAATAGAGCATCACGACAATGACGGCCGCAACAGCAGCCAGGCGGTGCCGCAGGAAGCGTCGCCTGATGAGTTTCCAGTGCGAGGAGACTGGCAGGCGTTCGGCCGGATCCCCCAGCTGGGCCGCTAGCGGCACGCCGTTCATCCCGGCAATCGGATGCGCGGGTCGAGCAACGCGAGCAGCAGGTCCGAAATCAACGTGCCGATGACGGTCAACACGCCGAGCATGAGCGTGATGGTGCTCGCCAGGAACATGTCTTGTGCCTGCAGCGCCCGCAGCAGTATCGGCCCGATGGTTGGCAAGCTCATGACGAGCGAGACAATTACGCTCCCCGATACGAGTTGCGGCAGCACGTTGCCGATGGTGCTGACGAACGGGATCAGCGCGACACGAGTGGGGTACTTGAGGATCAACGTCGATTCACGCAAGCCTTTGGCACGCGCGGTCGCGACGTACGGCTTGCCGAGTTCATCGAGCAGGTTTGCGCGCATGAGCCGGATCAGGCCCGCCGAGGTTGGAAACGCGATGATCGCGGCCGGCAGGACCATGTGCTCGGCGAAGTCGAGCACACGCGCCGCCGACCAGGGCGCATCCAGGTACCGCTCGGACTGGAACGTGCCCAGGTCGACGTTGAAGTATCGGAACCCTATATAAAGAGCGGCGAGCGCCAGCAGGAAGGTGGGAATGGCAAGGCCAATGACGCCGATCGTCGAAAAGATGTAGTCCCCCAACGAACGACGGTGCACGGCGCAGTAGATGGCGACCGGCAGCGCGAACAGCCACGAGAGCGCAAAGCCGGCGAGCGACAGCATCACCGTGACACCGAGTACATCGCCGATGATGTCCTTGACGGGTCGACCCCAGTCGAGCGAGCGCCCGAAATCGCCGTGTAGTACGGCCCTGCCCCAATCGAGATAGCGGATGTACATGGGATCATCGAGACCGTAGTCGGCGCGCAGCTGCGCGGCATCCGCCTCCGAGCCCGCGCCGCCTTCCATCGAGAGCTGCGCGATGTAGTTTTGAACGAAATCGCCGGGCGGAAGCTGGATGATGATGAAAGAGATGACCGAGATCGCCCAGACCGTCACCAGTCCGGTGGCGAGACGCCGGCAGATGAATCTAGCGACCCGTCCCACAATTGCTCTCCGCCATTTTCAATTCCCGAAAACGGCGAGCCCGTTACCGACGGCCAGCGTGAGCGCAGTGCCCGCAACGACGGTGAAGAGAACCACGATCAACGCGGGCGCCCGCCAGACGACGAGCAACACGAAACTCGTGAGCGCGACCGCAAAATCGAGCTTGCTCGATACCGCGCTCGTCCACACGGGCATATAAAGAGCCGCGGCGAGTATGCCGACCACGGCCGCGTTGACGCCGCGCATGGCAGCCTGCACCGGCATCGCGCTGCGGAGCTGGTTCCAGAACGGCAATGCCGCCAACTGCAGCAGCATTCCGGGGAGAAAGATGGCAACCAGCGCGATGGCGGCGCCGGCGATGCCACCTGCCGGTTTGACCACCGCGCCCATGTAGGCTGCAACGCTGAACAACGGACCCGGCACGGCTTGCGCCGCGCCGTAGCCGGCGAGGAAGGATTCCTGGCCGAGCCAGCCGGGCTTGACGACTGCCTCACTGAGCAGGGGCAGCACTACGTGGCCGCCGCCAAACACCAGCGCACCGGATCGGTAAAACGCATTGAACAGCGCGACCAGCGCATTCGTGGCGGGAGAAAACGATAGTGCGAGCAGCAGTGCAAAGGCTGCGAGCGACACGGCACCCGCGCGGCGGGAAATGGGAAAATGCAGGGACTCCGGCACCGACTCGCCGGCCTGGCGGCAATAGTTCAATCCCAACATCGCGCCGAACGCGATCGCCACGATCTGGCTGATGGACCGGGGC
>JBOHZW010000187.1:0-1959 GCA_050738715.1 Steroidobacteraceae bacterium
GCCGATGCAGCCGACGCAGCCGCACCGGCCGTCGCAACCGACGCCGCAGCCGCCGCAGCCGCCGCAGCCGCCGCGGAGGTCAGCGATGCCGAGCTCGACCTGGACGATACGATCGATAATGCCGGCGCTCCGAGCAGCGCCACCGCGTCGGTACGCCGCCGTCCGGCGCCGGGCGCCCCCGGAACGCGCCGCGGACCGCGCTGATGAGCGTCACCGCTGACACCGTCCGGCAGCTCCGCGAGCGCACCGGCGCGGGCATGATGGAGTGCAAGAAAGCGCTGGTCGAAACGAGCGGCAACCTCGATGCCGCCGCGGAGCTGATGCGCAAGCAGGGCCTGGCGAAAGCAGACAAGAAGGCCACGCGCGTCGCAGCGGAGGGCGTCATCGCGATCGAGCGCGCTGCCGATGGGCACTCGGCCGCGATGGTCGAGGTGAACTGCGAGACGGATTTCGTCGCCCGCGAACATGATTTCCGCGCATTCGCCGACCAAATCGCGCGCAGCGTCGCGGCCGCGAAGCCCGCCGACCTCGATGCGCTCAACGCGGTGAAACTCCCCAGCGGCGAGAGCATCGACGAGCACCGCCGCGCACTGGTGGCGAAGATTGGCGAGAAGATTTCGGTGCGGCGCTTCACGCGCGTGGAATCGAACGGTCCGCTCGGCAGTTACCTGCATGGCACGCGTATCGGTGTGCTGGTGGGGCTCGAGGGCGGCACGGCCGAGCTGGCGCGTGATCTCGCTATGCATATCGCAGCGAGCAACCCGCGTTACGTAGCCGCCGCCGACGTGCCGGCTGCCGAAGTCGCCAAGGAGCGCGAGATCCTGACCGAGCAGGCGCAGAAAGAGGGCAAGAGCCCCGAGATCGCCGCGAAGATGGTGGAAGGGCGCCTGCGCAAGTCGCTCGCCGAGATCACCTTGCTCGGGCAACCGTTCGTCAAGGATCCCGACCAGACGGTCGAGAAGCTGTTGAAGTCGGCCGGCGCGAGCGTGCGCGAATTCCAGCGCTTCGAGGTCGGTGCGGGCATCGAGAAGAAACAGGAAGACTTTGTCGCCGAAGTGATGGCGCAGGTCAGCGCGGCCGGGCGCAGTTGAAGGGTTGTGGCGATCGCAAGTCAGTGTTGATGACCATGCCCCGCTGAAGCGGGGCATTTTTTAAGGGGATGCGCATGACAAATGTTGCAGGCAAGCCGCGTTTCGCGCGCATCCTGGTCAAGCTCTCGGGCGAGGCGCTGCTCGGCAGCGCTGACTACGGCATCGACCCGGTCGTCATCAAGCGCATCGCGGCCGAACTGCGCGATGTGCAGGAGCTTGGCACGCAGGTCGCGGTCGTGATCGGCGGCGGCAACATCTTTCGCGGCGCTGGCCTTGCGCGTGCCGGCATGGACCGGGTCACGGCCGACCAGATGGGCATGCTCGCCACCGTCATGAACGCGCTCGCCATGCAGGATGCGCTCGAATCGCTCAACGTGTACGCCCGCGTCATGTCGGCGATCCGCATCAACGAAGTGTGCGAGGACTACATCCGCCGCCGCGCTGTGCGCCACCTCGAGAAGCAACGCATCGTGATATTCGCTGCCGGCACGGGCAATCCATTCTTCACGACCGACTCGGCCGCCGCGTTGCGCGCGATCGAAATCGAGGCGCAGCTGCTGCTGAAGGCTACGAAGGTCGACGGCATATACAGCGCCGATCCGGTCAAGGATCCGACCGCGAAACACTATCCGCGCCTGACGTTCGACCGCGTGCTCACCGAGCGGCTGAACGTCATGGATGCGACCGCCATCGTCATGTGCCGCGACCACAACCTGCCATTGAGGGTGTTCAACCTCAACGCCAGCGGTCATTTGCTGCGCGCGGCGCGCGGGGAAGACTTGGGCACGCTGGTTACCAATGAGTGATGAACGCGCAGAGAATTGGAGACGTAGGGGCGAAGCTCCGAGCCCGATATCTCTGGTCGGGA
>JBOHZW010000188.1:0-1963 GCA_050738715.1 Steroidobacteraceae bacterium
CGTGTCTTCGAGGTGCGTGAGCTTGATTTCGAGTGCCTCGAAGCGCTGCTGATCTGTCATTTGAGCGCGTAGTCGCCCTTGAGCTTGCGGCGCACCTTCTTGCCGCGAAGGCGGGCATAGACCGGCAGTCCATTGCGGTAGGGCGGGTAGTCTTCGCCGCCGACCAGTGGCTCGAGATACCGGCGGCAGGCCGGTGTGATGCCGAAGCCGTCTGCGGTAATGAAATGCCGCGGCACCGTCTTCTCGACGTTGGCCACGGATTCGAGCGGTATCGGCACGATCTTCCAGCGATACGGCTTCGCTGACAGCCGCTTGATGGCCGGCATCACGCCATGCTTGCCTTGCACGGCGTATTCGACCGCTGCCTTGCCGACCGCGTAGGCCTGCGCGACATCGACCTTCGAGGCGACATGCCGCGCCGCGCGCTGCAGGTAGTCGGCCACGGCCCAATGGAACTTATAGCCGTGCGCCTCGCGCACCAGGTTGGCGACCACGGGTCCTACGCCGCCGAGCTGCGTGTGGCCGAAAGCGTCCTTCGTGCCCGCTTCAGCGAGAAATTTTCCGTCGGCGTAATGCGCGCCTTCCGAGACCACGATCACGCAGTAGCCGTAGTCCTCGACGCATTGCTTGACGCGCGCCAGGAATTTGTCGCGCTCGAACGCGATTTCCGGAAACAGGATGATGTGCGGCGCATCGCCGGCCTTGTGCCCGGCCAGCCCGCCCGCGGCGGCGATCCAGCCGGCATGGCGTCCCATTACTTCGAGCACGAACACCTTGGTGGACGTGCGCGCCATCGAGGCGACATCCATCGCGCCCTCGAGGGTCGAGACCGCGATGTACTTGGCCACCGAACCGAAGCCGGGGCAGCAGTCGGTGTGGGGCAGATCGTTGTCGACGGTCTTCGGTATGCCGATGCAGGCGATCGGATAACCGAGTTGCGTGCCGATCTGGGCCACTTTGTGGGCGGTGTCCATCGAGTCGTTGCCGCCGTTGTAGAAGAAATAGCCGATGTCGTGCGCACGGAATACTTCGATCAAACGCTCGTATTCGGCGCGGTTCTGGTCGAGACCCTTGAGTTTGAAGCGCGCCGAGCCGAATGCCCCTGCGGGGGTGTGTCGAAGGGCACGTACGGTGGCGCGCGACTCGGCGCTGACGTCGATCAGGTTCTCCGTGAGGATGCCGACGATGCCATCGCGCCCGGCGTAGAGCTTGCCGATGTACTTGCGGTGCTTGCGCGCGGTCTCAATGACGCCGCAGGCCGAGGCGTTGATGACCGCGGTGACACCGCCGGACTGGGCGTAGACGGCATTGCGTGGCTTCGGGGTGGACATCGCTGCGGCTCCGGTGCGTATGGTCACGTGGGAGCGCGTGAGGATAGCCGAAGCCAGCCGCTACCGGCAGCAGCCGTTTGACCGCATCCGGTGCGCTTAGGTACCGTATCAAGCATGCGAATCGTGTTGTTGGGCGCGCCCGGCTCGGGCAAGGGTACCCAGGCGCAGCGGCTGGTCGCGCGCTTCGGCGTTCCACAGATTTCCACTGGCGACCTGCTGCGCTCGGCCGTGGCGCGCGGTACCGAACTCGGCCGCAAGGCGAAAGCCACCATGGATGCCGGCGCGCTGGTGTCGGATGACATCGTCATCGGCATCATTCGTGAACGCCTCGGGCAGATGGATATCGCGGGCGGCTACATACTCGACGGATTTCCGCGCAACCTGGCGCAGGCGCGCTCGCTCGCATCGATGCTGGCGCTGATCGGCCAGCCACTCGATGCCGTCGTGCTGTTCAACGTCGACTACGCTGAGATCGCGCGGCGCATCGCGGGCCGCCGCACCTGCCCGAACTGCGGCACCATCTTCAACGTGCACGATGCCGCGACGCCGGGCATCACTCATTGCGCGAACTGTGCTGAGGCGCCGTTGCTGACGCAACGGCCGGATGACAACGAGCAGACCGTGGCGCGGCG
>JBOHZW010000189.1:0-6219 GCA_050738715.1 Steroidobacteraceae bacterium
ACGCTGAACGGCCCGAAGGCTGCGCGCCAGTTGTGGATCCGCGGCGTCGCGCATCCCGAGATCAACGTATTCCGCGCCGCGAAGCCCGATGGCTCGGCGCTGCTGGTTATCCCGGGCGGCGGCTACAACTTCCTCTCGGTGCAGAACGAAGGCATCGATGTCGCGCGGCGGTTCACGCCGGCGGGCGTGTCGATCTTCGTGCTGACGTATCGGCTCCCGGATGAAGGCTGGCTGCGGCGCGAGCGCGTGCCGCTGCAGGACGCGCAGCGCGCGATGCGCCTGCTGCGCGCAAACGCGGCCCGACTCGGCGTGGATTCGCGCCGCATTGGCGTGCTCGGATTTTCCGCGGGCGGCCATCTGGCAGCCGATCTCGCCACCGCATTCGATGAGTCCTGCTACAGCACGGTCGACGATGCCGATGCGCAATCGGCGCGCCCGCACTACGCTGCGCTGGTTTATCCGGTCGCGAGTTTCCAGCGCGGCATCGGCCACGACGCATCGCGCGACAATTTGCTGGGCGCCGGCGCGAGCGCGGCCGCAATTGCGCGGCACTCGCCGGCGGAACATGTGCGCGCCGACACGCCGCCCTGCTTTTTCGTGCACGCGTTCGACGATGGCGCCGTGCCGGTGGGCGCGAGCCTGACGATGCTCGAAGCATGCCGGCGCGCGCGCGTGCCCTGCGAGGCGCATCTGTTCGAGACCGGTGACCACGGATTCGGCGTTCCGCAGCAAGCCGACGCGCCCGCCTACAGCTGGCCGGAACTGCTCATGGCGTGGTCGCGACGCCACCGGTAGCCTTTGCCCCGCTCGCGGGTGGAGTGGGTTGCGCATAGCTCAAGCCGAATCCGAGCGCAAATTTTTCCGCAGCGGGTATTGCGCTGAGCGGACCGCGAAACGGCGTTGCGCCGTTTGGCCATTCGAACGACAGCGTGCCGCTGAAATCGTGGCGCGGCTTGCCCGCGGCATCGGCCAGTAGCACGTCCGCGATGCCGCCGCCTTCGCTGCCCGGCAGCCACGCCGCCACGAAGGCATTGCTGGCATCGAACTCCGGTCGCGCCCACAGTGGGCGCCCCGAAACGAACACGCTCACCACCGGAATGCCCTGCGCGCGGAGCTTGCGCATGTCGTTCAAGCTGACACCGACGTTGTACATCGCCAGTTGCAGATCGCCCATCATCTCTGCGTACGGCTGTTCGCCGTAGACGATGATCGCGACATCGGGCCGATCCTTGCCCGTCATGTCGCCGCCATCGACGAGGCGCCCGCCGAGCGTTTCGAGCGCGCTCTTCAGCGCGGACTTGATCGATTCGCCCTGCGGAAAATCCGCGTTGGTCGTTTCGGTACCCTGCCAGGTGATCGACCAACCTCCGCATTGCATCGCGAGGTTGTCGGCGGCGGGACCGGTCACGAACACGCGCGCGTTGCCGCGCACCGGCAGTACGCCGTCGTTCTTGAGCAGCACCAGCGATTTGCGCACTGCCTCGCGCGCCAGCGCGCGATGCGCGGGCGATGCAATCAACTCGGTGTGTCCCTCCATCGACGGCGCAGCATCGAAAAGCCCGAGCCGGAGCTTTACGCGCAGGATGCGCCGCACTGCATCGTCGAGCCGGCTCATCGGGATCGCCCCGCTCCGCACGTCGGCAACAGTGTTCTCGTACAGGCCGCGCCAGCTATCCGGCGCCATGTACATGTCGAGCCCCGCGTTCAGCGCCGCAGGACAATGCTCGTTCGTGCAGCCGGGTACCTGGCCATGCCCATTCCAGTCGCCGACGACGAAGCCCTCGAAGCCCATGCGACCCTTGAGCACATCGGTCAACAGCGCATGGTTGCCATGCATCTTCTGCCCTTGCCAGCTCGAGTAGGAAGCCATCACCGTCATCACACCGGCGTCGATCGCGGCCGCATAGGCCGGCGCATGCACGCGGATCAACTCGGCTTCGTCCGCCGTGTCGTTGCCCTGGTCGACGCCATCTTGCGTGGCGCCATCGCCCAGATAGTGCTTCGCAGTGGCCGCCACGTGCCCCGCCTGGCGGATGCCGCTGGCGCCCGCTGCGCCCTGCAAGCCTTCCACAGCGGCGGGCGCGAGCAGTTGCACGACGTTCGCATCCTGCGAGTAGCCTTCATAGGTGCGGCCCCAGCGCGGATCCTGCGGCACCGGCAGCGCGGGCGAAAAATCCCAGTCGACGCCGGTGACCGACATCTCCTCGGCCGTGGCCGTGCCGATGCGGCGCACGAGGTCGGCGTCATGCGTGGCGCCGAGCCCGATGTTGTGCGGATACAGCGTTGCGCCGGCGAGATTGTTGTGGCCGTGCACTGCGTCAATGCCGAATATCAACGGAATCGGCACGTGGCCAGGCCGCTGCTCGGCCGCGACGGCGCGATACTCGCGCGCGAGCGCCAGCCATTGCCCGGCGGTGATGCGCTTGCCGTCGATCACTCCGGCGCCGCCGCCGCCGAGTATCGAACCGAGCGGGTAGCGCCGCAGGTCGGCCGGCGTGACGTGCGCGATGTCGGCCTGCACGACCTGGCCCACTTTTTCCTCGACCGAAAGCTGCGCCAGCAGCTCACTGACGCGTGCCTCCGTGCGCGCATCGCTCAATCCGCGGCTGTGCGCCATGGGCCACAGTTGCGGATGGATCACCGGAGCTGCGGCATCGGCCGCGAGCACACTCGCCGCGACGCACAGCACAGCCGCTGCCGCAGCCAGCCGCGCGGTGAGCGCGCGTCCATTGGTTTTCATCGCTACGATCCTTGTCGCAAGAAATCCCGGTACCAGAGACCGCTGTGCTTGAGCGCGCGGCGTTGCGAGGCGAAGTCGACGTGCACGAGCCCGAAGCGGCGCGTGTAGCCTTCCGCCCATTCGAAATTATCCATCAACGTCCACGCGAAATAGCCTTTCACCGGGACGCCGGCGCGGATCGATTCGCGCAGCGCGTGCAGGTGGCGGATCAAATATCCGCGCCGATCCGCGTCGTCGATGCTGCCGTCCGGCGCGACGATGTCTTCGTAGCTCGAGCCGTTCTCGGTGATGTAGATCTCGTTCGGCCGATAGTCGCGCCGCACCCGCGCCAGCAGGTCGACGAGGCCGTCGGGCGAGACTTCCCAGCCGAGCGCGGTGCGCTCGGCGCCCGGCGTGTCGACGACTCGCACCGACAGCGGGCCGTTGTCGCGTTGGTGCGCGATCGTTTCCGGAAAGTAGTAGTTGATGCCGAGAAAATCGGTCGGCGTCGCGATTGTCTCCATGTCGTTCGCGCCAATGACGGGGGCATCGGCGCCGCACAGTTGCAGGATGTCCGACGGATAGCCGCGGCCATGCAAGGGGTCGAGGAACCAGCGGTTGCGCAAGCCATCGTATCGGTGCGTCGCGGCCTGGTCGGCCTCGCCGTCGGATGCGCTGACGTGGGGATGGAGGCTCAGCGAAATACCGACGCGCGCGCGCGGCGCATTCGCGCGCAGCAGCGGGATTGCGGCGCCATGCGAGAGCAACACATGGTGGCAGACCTGCAGCGCGGTGCGCCAATCGCGGATGCCCGGCGCGTGAGTGCCCTCGTAGTGGCCGACGAAGGCGGTGCACCAGGGTTCGTTATGCGTGATCCAGTGCTTGACGCGATCGCCGAGATGGCGGCTCACGACATCGGCGAATTCAGTGTAGCGCGCGACAATCGCCGCGTTGTTCCAGCCACCGCGGTCCTGCAGCGCCTGCGGGAGATCCCAGTGATAGAGCGTGGCCCAGGGTTCGAGTCCGCGCTCGAGCATGCCATCGACTAGCCGCGAGTAGAAACCCAGTCCCGCCGCATTCGCCGCGCCGCCGCCGTTCGGGAAAATGCGCGGCCACGCGATCGAGAACCGGTAGGCGCCGACGCCCAGCGATGCGGCGAGGTCGAGGTCTTCGCGCCAGCGATGGAAATGATCGCAGGCGATGGCGCCGCTGGAACCATCGCGGACGCGGCCGGGCACCGAGCAGAAGCGGTCCCAGATCGACTCGCCGCGCCCGTCCACATCGCCCGCGCCCTCGATCTGGTAAGCCGAGGTCGCGCAGCCCCAGCGGAATTCGGGCGCAAAATCGCGGCGCCGCAACGGAAGCGAGTCGGGACTGGCCTGGTTCAGCATGGCGGCGCTTAACTCACCCGAAGGGTTAACAGGCCCTAACTTACCCGATTGGTGGAAAGCTTTCCATACCGCCGCCGCTAGCCGCTGCCGGTGCGGAATGCAGGCTAATCCCCGGTTTTTCGCGCTGGCCGGCGGCTCGGTCGGGTGGTGACAGAAGCCCGCCACGTCACGTTGACGGGGAATTCGCGGACCACGGGCAGCATGGAGTCATAGCAGCGATTCAGCAGGCAGTTGAGGCCGCTGATCGTCACCTCGCGCAACGGGATATGGACCGACGTCAGGCGCGGCGCCGAGTATTCCGCGCTCCACGTGTCGTCATAGCCGAGCACCGACACCTGCTGCGGCACCGCGAGGCCGACCTGCTGGAAATACGAAAGCGCGCCGACCGCCATTTCGTCGTTGGCGCAGAACAGCGCGCTGAAGCGGCGCTTGCCCGCCAGCAGCGCCTTGGCCGAAGCCCAGCCTCCTTCCGGTGAAAAATCGCTTTCGATCGTGCGCATGGCGTGCGTATCCACGCCCTGGCGCGCAAGCTCGCGCGTGAAGCCGGTGAGGCGAGCGCGATTGTCCGGCGAACTCGCGGGCCCGGCGATGATGGCGATCTCGCGATGTCGATGCTGCAGCAGCGCCTGCGCGGCGACCACCCCGCCCTGATAGTGATCGGCCGAGAAACACTGCTCGCGCATGCTCTCAAAGATGCTGTTCAATACGACGATATTCGGTTGCTCGCGCCCGAGCGTGACGACATCCTTCTCCTGCAGCGCGTTGCTCATGACGATCAGTCCGTCGCAATCGCGATTGATCAGGAACTGCGCGCCCTCGATCGCCTGGCGTCGCTCGTCAGTCGAACCGTGGCCGAATGCGACCACCATGTGCCGCCCGCCCGCGCGCAGTTCCGCATCGATCGTCTGCAGGATCGGCGTGTAGTAAGTGCCTTTCAGGATGGGGATGTACACGCCGATCATCTGCGTCGTGCCCGACAGCAGCGCGCGCGCTGAGTGCGAGGGACGGAAATTGAGTTGCTCGATTGCGCGCCGTACGCGCTTGGCGGTCGCCGGCGCCACGGAGCCCTTGCCGCTGACGACGCGCGATGCCGTGCCGAGTCCGACGCCGGCGAGCCGTGCTACATCCTTGATCGTCGCCATCGATGTCCTGCGTGTGCCGCGCAAGCGCGCATTGACCGTAAAATTTGGCCGATGCTATATTGCCGACTGAGTTTTGGGAACCTTTCCATTCCTCCGGGCCGCGCGCTTAAGCCCGCTTACTATAATCAGCCCGCCTTCCCGGAGGATGAACAGGCCCAACGGTGCTGCTTGCCCTGAAATACACAATTGCGACCGCGCTGCTGCTTGCCACCACCGGGGCTGCGAGCGCCGCGAGTGCGCCCGCACCGCGCGCCGAGGTCATGCATTGGTGGACTTCGGGCGGTGAATCCGCGGCTGTGCGCACGCTCGCCGATGCGTATCGCGCCGCGGGCGGCATCTGGCTCGATACGGCAATCGCGGGCAGCGAGCAAGCGCGGGCGGTGGCCTTGAGCCGCATCGCCGGCGGCGATCCGCCGACGGCGGCGTTGTTCAATGCCTCGCGTCAGTTCCGCGAACTCATCGACGCGGGGCTGCTGAACAATGTCGATGCGGTGGCCGAACGCGACCACTGGGCGCAGTTCCTGCCGCCTTCGATCCTCGAGGCGGTGCGCGTCGATGGCCACTACTACGCCGCGCCGGTCAGCATCCACATGCCGACCTGGCTGTGGTACTCGAAGAGCGCGTTCCGCAAGGCCGGCATCACGGCCGAGCCGCGTGACTTCAATGAGCTGTTCGCGGCGCTCGACAAGCTCAAGGGCGCAGGACTGATTCCACTCGCCCACGGTGGCCAGGCCTGGCAGGACAACGTCCTGTTCCGCGCGGTGCTGGCCAACCAGGGCGGCTCCGATCTGTACCTGAAGATCCTGCGCGATCGCGATCCGCGCGCGCTTGCCTCGCCGGCATTTGGCGCCGTGCTGACGACCTTCAAGCGTCTGCATTCCTATATCGATGCCGGCTCTCCGGGCCGAAACTGGAACGACGCGACGGCTCTCCTGATCACCGGCCGCGCCGGCGTGCAGATCATGGG
>JBOHZW010000190.1:0-1909 GCA_050738715.1 Steroidobacteraceae bacterium
GCTCCACTTCTCGGATGCGCGCGCCGGAGCGAGCGCTCGCGTGCGGAAAGTCGCCGGTGTCATCGTGGCCGCGTCGTCGACGAGGCGCGTGACCATGACGCCGGTGCCGGAATCGAAGTGCAGCACCTCAGGACTCACGCCAACGCGCGCTGTCTCGCGTGCGGCCCGCGCTTCGTGCGCGCGGTTGATGTACTCCTCGGTGCCCTTGCCAGGAACGCGCAGCACGTAGTGCGCCGCGCCGTCGTCGATCTGGAACACCAGGTTGGTGGTGCCGCCGAGCCGCGTCACGGATAGCGCGCCCTTATCCTTGTTCGCGAACACTTCGAGCGAGTTGATGACCTGCCGTGCCCGCGCAATGCCGCGATCGTCCACCGCTAGGCTCTCAGCCGTTCCATCTTCGCATCGTATAGGCAGCGCGAGCCGCGGGTAGCGGAGTAGCTGCGGCCAAAGGCTTCGATCGTAAACGAGGTTTCGCCCGCCATGGCCGTCGGCAGGTAACCGAAGGCGATCGTCTGCCTAAGCGTGTGGCCGTAGCCGGCGCTGCTGGTCGAGCCAACGACTTCGGCGTTGCGGATGATCGCTTCGCCGCCGTGGAGCGGTGCGAAGCCCTCGATCGTGAACGAGCACAGTTTGCGCGCGACACCCGCGCTCTTGATGGCGAGCAGTGCATCGCGCCCCAGAAAATCGCCCTTTCCCAGCGCGACGCAGAAACCGAGCCCGGCTTCGAAAGGGTTGTAGTCGGGTGAGATATCCCCGGACCAGTAGAGATAGCCTTTCTCGAGGCGCGCGGATTCGATCGCGCGATACCCGGCGTTGGCGATGCCATGTGGCGTACCTGCCGCCCACAAAGTTTCGTACACGCCGGACGCAAACTCCTGTGGAACATAGAGCTCGTATCCCAGTTCGCCGACGTAGCCGATGCGTACTGCGAGCGCCGTCGCATCTCCGATATCGATATGGCGCGCACCGAGGAATGGAAAACTTTCGTTGCGAAGATCGTCGTCGGTCACGGACTGCAGGATCTCGCGCGCCTTCGGTCCACACAGATTCAGCGTCGCGTAGCTGTTGGTGACTTCGTGCATGTGCACGCCGGCTTCGAGCTGCCGCGAAACCCAGCCCGAATCACGGACGCCAAAGCCGGAGCCGGTCACGAGCAGAAAATGTCCGGGCCGATCGTGGATCAGCGTCACGTCGGCTTCGATGCCGCCCCGTTCATTGCACAGCTGCGTATAGACCGCCTTGCCGGCGGCGCCGCCCAGGTCGTTGGCCGCGATGCGTTGCAGCGCAGACTCGGCGCCCGCGCCGCTGATTTCGAATTTCGCGAATGAACTCTGGTCGATCAGCGCGGCGCGCTGGCGAATCGATGCGACCTCGGCGGCCACGGATGCGAACCAGTTGGGCTTGCCCTCGAAGGAAGGCTCATCGTGCGCTGCGGTGCCGGGCGGTGCAAACCAGTTCGGGCGCTCCCATCCCGCCTTCGTGCCGAAGACCGCGCCGGCGCGCTTGAGGTTTTCGTGCACGGCCGACCGGCGCAAGCCGCGCGCGCTTGCAACCTCCTCGAGCGGCCAGTGGATCTTGTAGTACGCGCCATAGGCTTCAATTGCGCGCTTTTCGAGATAGCGCGGCTGCGCTTGCACGCTGGAAAAACGCCGCACGTCGAAGGGCCACAGGTCCATGCCGGCATCGCCGTGCAGGATCAGGTTCGAGAGCGCGAGTCCGGCCCCACCTGAGGCCGCGATGCCGGCCGTGAAACCGCAGCCGACATAGAAGTTGTCGAGGCCGGGCGCGAGTCCGATCAGCGGTTCGCCATCGGCGGACACCGGAATCGGACCGTTGATGACGGTCTGGATGCCGATCTCGTTCAACACCGGTAGCCGCTCTGCAGCAGGCAACGCGAACAATTCAAGCC
>JBOHZW010000191.1:0-4909 GCA_050738715.1 Steroidobacteraceae bacterium
GTCCGAAGGAGATGCTGCCTGTCGTCGACAAGCCGCTGATCCAGTACGCGGTCGAGGAAGCCTTGGCCGCAGGCGCCGAGCGCCTGGTGTTCATCACCGGCGCCTCCAAGCGTGCCATCGAAGACCATTTCGATTCCGATCCCGAACTGGAAAAACTGCTCGAATCGCAGGGCAAGAGCGAACTCGTGCGGCAGATGCGCAGCGTGTTGCCCTCGTACGCGACCTGCATCTACATCCGCCAACCAGCCCCATTGGGCCTGGGCCATGCGGTGCTGTGCGCAGAAGCTGCGGTCGGGCGGGAACCCTTCTTCGTGCATCTGGCCGACGACATGATTGACGCCGAAGTCCCCTGCCTGAAGCAGATGGCGGCGACCTACGCGTTTCACCGCGGCAGCGTGCTCGGTGTCGAGGAAGTTCCGCGCCGGGACACCGACAAGTACGGCATCGTGGAAGTCGAATCGACGCGCGCGGCGGTCAGCCGCATTCGCAGCATCGTCGAGAAACCCAAGCCCGCGGTGGCGCCTTCGACGCTCGCCGTGGTCGGCCGCTATGTGCTTACCGCTGGCATATTCGATGAGTTGCAGCAGGTGGGTCGGGGGGCAGGCGGCGAGATCCAGCTTACAGACGGCATCGCCCGGCTCCTGCATCGCGAGGCCGTCTTTGCGCACCGCTTCAGCGGCAAGCGCTTCGATTGCGGCAGCAAGCTCGGCTACCTGCAGGCGACCGTCGAGCACGCGCTGGCGCATCCCGAGCTGAGCCAGACATTCCGCCAGTATCTGCTGCGGCTGGCCCGCAGCCTGCCCCGAACGCCGCCGCCCAAACGCTCCCCGGCGGCCAAGGGCCCGGCCGACCGCAGGTCGGGGAAACAACGCCGCAAGGCGTGAACTGATTCACATTCCGGCCGGTCCCCAAAGGCCCGGAGAGCGCCACCCGGCCTAGGTCAAGATCGGGGCCGCCGGGCCGATATCCAGCGTTGCACACTCCGCAATTTGGTGGCGCCGTCAACTCATGCTGCAAATCGTAGGCACCCTGGTCGTGATCGCCTCCGTCCTCGGTGGCTTCATGCTCGAGGACGGGAAGCTGCTGGCGCTGTGGCACCCGACCGAAATCCTCGTCATTGTCGGTGCGGCCTTCGGGGCTTTCGTGATCAGCAATCCGCTGAAGATCGTCAAGCAGGCGTTCGCCAATTCGGTGACGCTGCTGAAGGCCCCGCGTTACCGGCGGGCCGACTACGCCGATATCCTCAAGCTCCTGTATGACATCCTGGTCAAGATCCGCAAGTCGGGCATGCTGGCGATCGAGGCCGACCTGGAGGCGCCGGAGAAGAGCAAGCTGTTCAGTGAGTATCCGCGCATCCTGGCCGACCACCATTTCATCGAGTTCACCACCGACTGCCTGCGGCTGATGGTCGGCGGCAACCTCGATCCGCACGAACTCGAGTCGCTCCTCGAGTACGAACTGGAAAATCACCACAAGGAATCCGCCGAGCCGGCGCACGCGGTGCAGCGCGTGGCCGACGCGTTGCCGGGCTTCGGCATCGTCGCGGCCGTGCTCGGCATCATCAATACGATGGCCGCGATCGACGGCGCGGATACCGCGACGATCGGCCACAAGGTGGCATCGGCGCTGGTCGGCACCTTCCTCGGCATCCTGGTGTCATACGGATTCGTCGGGCCCACTGCCGCCGCGATGGAACATCGCGTCAACGAAGAGGGCAAGGCCTTCGAGGTCGTCAAGATGGCGCTCGTCGCGAGCGTGCGCGGCTATGCGCCGCCGGTGGCGATCGAGTTCGCGCGCAAGCTCCTGTTCGCCGAAGTGCGGCCCAAATTCGCCGACCTCGAAAACCACCTGAAAGGACGCAAGCCTGAAGCGGCTGCGGCACCGGCGGCAGCGGCGTGATCGACAAGGTCTCGCGTCCGATTGTCATCGTGAAGCGTCGCAAGAGCGGCGAGGGCGGCCATCACGGCGGCGCATGGAAAGTCGCCTACGCCGACTTCGTCACCGCGATGATGGCGTTCTTCCTTGTCATGTGGCTCATCACGTCGGTGAACAAGGAGCAGCGCGCAGCAATCTTCGAGTACTTCAAGAATCCCAGCATGGACGCGGGACAGTCGACAAAGGCGGCCAAGGGCATCAACGGTCCCGGCGGCGCCAGCACGTCGATGATCAACCTCCGCGGCGGCATGGATGCACCGAAAACCGCGCTGAAAAAGGAAACGGGCGTGGCCGCCGGCTCGATGCCCAAACCAGCGGACATCGACGAGGCGAAGCGGCTCGCGGCCGAAGCGGAGCGCAAGCAACTGCTCTCGCTGCTGCAGGATTTGCGCGCGGCGATAGACAAGAGCAAGACACTGCGGCCCTTCAAGGACCAGCTGCTGCTCGACATCACGCCCGAGGGATTGCGCATCCAGATCGTCGATGCAAAGAACCGCCCCATGTTCGATCTCGGCAGTTCACGGCTGAAGGATTACACCGCCTCGATCCTGCATGAACTGACCAGCTACCTGAACAGCGTCCCCAATCACATCAGCCTCTCGGGACACACCGACACGACGCCATACATGGCCAAGAACGGCTACACGAACTGGGATCTTTCCGCCGACCGCGCCAATTCCGCACGGCGTGCGCTCGAAGCGGGCGGACTGAACGCCGACAAGATCGCGCGTGTCGTCGGCTTGTCATCCGTCGTGCTGTTCGATGAGAAGAATTCGCGCGACCCGATCAATCGGCGCATCAGCATCATCGTCATGACGAAACAGGCCGAGGAATCAGCGCGACAGACCGACATGCGGGATGCCGGCGACGATGCCGCGGCATCGCCCGCCGCATCGACACCTGCGGCGGCCCCAGCCGTACCCATCGCCAGTGCTGCTCCGGTCGCTTCGGCGGCTGCCGCGGCAACTCCAGCCCACTAGTGCGGATTTCCGCCTGCGAAACGCGCGGCTTGCGCCGCACTGGACGCCAGTTGTGCCAAAATGGTGCGCATGGCGTTCAAGCTCACCTATTCGACGATGTTCGAGCCGCCGGAATCGCTGCACGAGTCGTTCGAGGCGGCCCTGGCCCGGCTCCGCGCCGCGACTTCGGGTGAACACGGTCTCTACATAGACGGCGAGAATCGCTCCGGAGCGCAGGCCCGCGACAAGTTCAGTCCGATCGACATGTCGGTCAAGCTCGGGCGTTTCGCTGAAGCAGGCGTCGATGACGTGAACCGCGCGGTCGCCGCCGCCAAGCGCGCGTTTCCGGCCTGGCGCCGCATGAGCGTTGCCGATCGCAATGCGCTGCTGCGCAAGGTTGCGGCACTGATCGCCGCGCGCGTGTATGAGATCAGCGCGGCCGTCTCGCTCGAGGTCGGCAAGAATCGCATGGAAGCGCTTGGCGAAGTGCAGGAAACGGCCGATTTCTTCGCGCTGTACTGCGATGACTATGAGCGGCAACGTTTCGATCACGTGCTGCCCGACGATCCGGTCAAGGGCTTCCGCAGCCGCAATCGGTCGGTCATGAAGCCGCACGGCGCGTGGGCCGTCATTGCGCCGTTCAATTTTCCGTTCGCGCTCGCGGGCGGTCCCGTCGCCGCGGCGCTCGTCACCGGCAACACCGTCGTGCTCAAGGGCGCGACCGACACGCCGTGGGCCGGGCGCCTGCTCGCCGATTGCCTGCATGACGCGGGCGTTCCTCCGGGTGTGTTCAATTACCTGAACGGCAACGGCTCGGAGGCGGGCGCGGCACTGGTTGCGCATCCGGACATTGCCGGCATCACGTTCACCGGCTCGCACGAAGTGGGCATGGGCATCGCACGCAGCATGGTGGCGGGCGCCGTCCCCAAGCCCTGCATCGCGGAGATGGGCGGCAAGAACGCCGTGATTGTCACGGCGCGTGCGGACATGCAGCGCGCCGCTGCGGGCATCCTGCGTTCGGCCTACGGAATGGGCGGCCAGAAATGCTCGGCGACCTCGCGTGTTTTCGTCGAGGAGCGCGCCGCGCCAGCGCTGATCGCCTGCATCAGCGAGGGCATCCGCGCGATTCGTATCGGCGATCCGACGCAGCGCGAGAACTGGCTGGGCCCGGTCATCAACTCGACCGCGCTCGGCAACTACCGGCGTTACAGCGCCGGGTTGAAATCGGATGGCGCGAGCATCGTCGCCGGCGGCAACACCTGGAGCGAGGGCGCGCTGGCCGCTGGCCACTACTGCGAGCCGACGCTGGCGGTAGCGCCGCTCGGGCATGCGCTGTGGAGGCAGGAAATGTTCCTGCCGATTGCGATGCTGGCGACGGTGCGCGACCGCGAGCAGGCAATGGCACTTGCCAACGACAGCGACCTTGGCCTGACCGCCGGGTTCTACGGCGGCGCCGACGAAATCAACTGGTTTTTCGACAACATCGAAGCCGGCGTGCTTTATGCGAACCGTCCGCAAGGCGCGACCACCGGGGCGTGGCCCGGCTACCAGCCCTTCGGGGGCTGGAAGGGTTCGGGCAACACCGGCAAGGGCATCGCATCCTTCTATTACCTGGCGCAGTACCAGCGCGAACAATCACAAACACGGGTTGAATGACATGAACGACGTACAACGCAGCAGGACACTGCCCGGACCCAAGGCGCGCGCACTCATCGAGCGCGACCGTGTCGTCGTGTCACCGAGCTATGTTCGCGACTATCCATTTGCCATGGCACGCGGCAAGGGCGCGGAAGTGTGGGATGTCGACGGCAACCGATTCATTGATTTCGCCTCCGGCATTGCCGTGTGCTCGACCGGGCACAGCCACCCGGACGTCGTCGCCGCGATCAAGGCGGCGGCGGAACAGTTCCTGCACATCTCCTGCGACTACTGGCACGAGGGCGTCGTCGATCTGGCCGAGATGATGGCGGCGCTCGACTCGGTGAGCGGTCCGGCAATGAGTTTCTTCGCCAACT
>JBOHZW010000192.1:0-7806 GCA_050738715.1 Steroidobacteraceae bacterium
GGCCGGGACAGTCCGGTGGTCGGGTCGGGCACGGACAGATCCTGCAGGTCGACCGCCTCGCGCACCAGGTTGGTCACGGTTTTCACAGCGATGCCGCTGGCCACCTCACCGGCGTTGTATCCGCCCATGCCATCGGCCAGCACCAGCAACCCGAGGTTGGCATCCCAGGCGATCGTGTCTTCGTTGTGCTCGCGCACGCGTCCGGTGTCCGTCAGGCCCACGCAACGCAGCTTGCCTTTGAGACTCATCACCGGGCCCCGCGGCCTGGCAGCCGGAGCTTGCTTGGAAACGTGAACTGGATCACAGATACTGGTCCACTGCCGTCCTGATCGAGCGGCCGTAGCGCGCCGCGCTGCAAAAGTTACCATCGGCGGCCACTCCGGGGCGCGTCTGGGGTCACAGATGCACCGGGTCGGGCCAGGCCAGATCTCAATAGCGCGGCATCGTACTGGAGTTTTGACTGCGCCGCGATGGGCGGCGACTTAGGGAACGGTTCATGCCTCGAAACCAACCGGTCTACGTCTGCAGTTCCTGCGGCGGCGAAGCGCTGAAATGGCAGGGACAATGCCCGCACTGCGGCGAATGGAACACGCTGACGCGCGTCGTAGGCGTGCGCGCGGCGAGCGCTTCAACGACGGCGGGCACGGCGGCGGGTGCAGCAGCGATACCCGTGGCGTTGGCGACGGATGTATCCGCTGACACGCGCATGAGCCTGGGCATGAGCGAGCTCGACCGTGTCTTCGGTGGCGGCATCGGCACGGGTTCGGTCAGTCTGCTGGGCGGCGAGCCGGGCATCGGCAAATCGACGTTGTTGTTGCAGGTCGCGGCGGCCATTGCCGCGGGCCAACCCGTGCTGTACGCATCGGGCGAAGAGTCGACACAGCAGATCACGCAGCGCGCACGCCGTCTCGCGCTGGCCGGACCGGGACTCACACTGATCAGCGACAACTCGCTCGAATCGATCATGGCGTTGAGCACCGAGCGGCGCGCTGCGTTGCTGGTCGTCGATTCGATCCAGACGATGCAGACCGCGGCGGCGGAATCGAGCCCCGGCTCGCCGCAACAACTGCGCGAATGCACCGCGGCGCTGGTGCGATTCGCGAAGCAGGGCGGCACGTCCGTCATCATCGTCGGCCACGTCACGAAGGATGGCGCGATCGCCGGCCCGAAGCTGCTCGAGCACCTCGTCGACACGGTGCTGTATTTCGATGCGGATGCCGGCAGCCGCTATCGCATGCTGCGTGCAACGAAGAACCGCTTCGGACCGGTCAACGAGCTTGGTTTCCTGGCGATGACGGACGCGGGCCTGCGCGAGGTGCGCAACCCTTCGGCGATCTTCCTGTCACGCAATCCGCAACCGGTGCCAGGGAGTCTCGTCATGGTGGCGCGCGATGGCGGGCGTCCGCTGTTGATCGAAGTCCAGGCGCTGACAGATGCGACGCGTTTTTCGGCGCCACGCCGCGTCGCGCAGGGCGTCGATGCCAATCGGCTTTCCATGCTGCTTGCGGTCATGAACCGGCACTCGCGCCTCTCGCCCGCCGAACACGATGTCTACGTGAACCTCGTCGGTGGATTGACCATCACCGAAACGGCGACCGACCTGCCGCTGGCGCTGGCTATCGGTTCGAGCCTGAAGGGCGAAGCGCTTGATGCCACGCTGGTCGCGTTCGGCGAGCTTGGGCTTACCGGCGAGGTGCGCCCCGTGCCCTATGGCGAAGAACGGTTGAAGGAACTGCAGAAGCAAGGATATTTGCGCGCGATCGTGCCGCAGCAGAATGCGCCACGACAGGCCGCGCCTGGCCTCAAAGTGCACCCCGTCGCGACGCTCGCCGAAGCGATCGAGGCGGCCTTCCAGCGTTAGGGCCTGCGAGCAGGGCCTAGTCCCGGTCGACGTCCACGGTTTCGATGATCGGCCGCACGCGCACCGTGCGAATCGAGTTGTCCATCGTCTGCAGTACTTCGAACTCCATCGCACCGATGCGCAGCGATGTGCCCGGTTGCGGGATATTCTCCAGTTTTTCCAACAGCAGGCCGTTGAGGGTTTTCGGTCCGAGATCGGGCAGCTGCCAGCCGAGCGATCGATTCAGCGCGCGAATCGTTGCGCTGCCGTTGACGAGCCACGCGCCGCTCGCGTCGCGGTGCACGTCCTTGTGGCCGACGGTCGCGGGGTCGGTCGTGAACTCACCGACGATCTCCTCGAGCAGGTCCTCGAGCGTGACCATGCCCTCGATATCACCGTACTCGTTGACGACGAAGGCGTGGCGGCGGCGGTTGCGCTGGAACTGCGCCAGCTGGTGCATCAGCGTGGTGCCCTCCGGCACGAAGTAGGGCTCACGCGCCTGCGCGAGTTCGATGAGCCGTTCGCGCGTCAGTGTCGCGCGCGCGAATTCCTGCGCGGTGCGCTTCATGTGCAGGATGCCGATCAGGTTGTCGAGTTCACCGTCGTAGACCGGCAGCCGGGTGTGCGGCGTCTGCCGCAAGCGCTCCAGCACATCCTCCCAGTCGGCCGAGATGTCGATGCCGGCGATATCCTGGCGCGTGATCATGATGTCGTTCACCGTGATGCGCTCGAGATCGAGGATCGACAACAGCATCTGCCGATGGCGCGCCGGAACCAGCGCGCTCGACTCGCTCACCACGGTGCGCAATTCCTCGGCGCCGAGCGCGTGCGCGTCGTGCTTGCCCCGGCGCAAATCAAACAGGCCCAGCAATCCATAGGCGGCGCGGTTCGTGAACCAGCGCGCCACCCAGGTGATCCACAGCAACACGCGGTACACCAGCGTCGAATTGAGTGCCACGGCCTCGCTGTGCTCGGCGGCATAGATCTTCGGCGCCAGTTCGCAGAAGATGATGATGAACACCATCAGCGTGATCATGATCGCCGGCAGGGCCTGCGGATGCGGCACACGCAGCGCCAGCAGTGTTGCGACGGAGGAGGCGGCGACGCTGGCGATCTCCAGGATCACCAGGTTGGCGCCCAGCCACTGGTCGGGCTTGGCCAGCAATTTTTCCAGCGCGCGAGCCCGGCGCTCGCCGGCGGCGGCGCGGGTGCGAACGCGGTAGCGGTTGACGGACAGCATCGCGACCTCGGTGCCCGCGGAAAACGCGATGATGATGAGCAGGCCGAACAGCGTCAGCAGCAGTACCAGCGTCGGGGCAGAGTTCACGTCGCACACCCTTGAGTGATGCAGCAGGTGCTCCATAGCATAGGGCCTGCGCGTACAATTGCCCGATGTTTGACCAATTGACTGGCCGCCTGAGCGCCGCGATGGCAGCGCTACGCGGCCGCGGGCGGCTGTCTGAAGAAAACATCGCCGAGACGCTCCGCGAGGTTCGCATTGCGCTGCTCGAAGCGGACGCTGCATTGCCGGTCGTCAAGAGTTTCATCGATGCGGTCAAGACGCGCGCGCTGGGCGCCGAGGTCAGCGCGAGCCTCACGCCTGGCCAGACGCTGGTCGGCATCATCCATCGCGAACTGGTCACGGTGCTCGGCGGCGCCGGCACCGGTCTCGCGCTGAATGCAACGCCGCCACTGGTGCTGTTGCTGGCGGGTCTGCAGGGCGCAGGCAAGACGACCACCGCCGCGAAACTCGCGCGCTGGCTGATCGAATCCCACAAGAAACGCGTGTTGCTGGTCAGCACCGACGTGCGGCGCCCAGCCGCGATCCTGCAGCTCGAAAAGCTGGCCGCGCAAGTGCAGGCCGATTTTTTCCCGGCATCGTCCGCAGCAGCGCCGGCCGACATCGCAAAGGCCGCGCTCGCACAGGCGCGCAGCGGCGTCTACGATGCGTTGATCGTCGACACGGCCGGCCGACTCCACATCGATGCGGCGCTGATGGATGAAGTCCGGCACATCGACGCCGCGGTGAATCCGCAGCAGCGCCTGTTCGTCGTCGATGCGATGTCCGGTCAGGATGCGCTCAATGCGGCGCGCGCCTTCAGCGCCGCGCTGGAACTTACTGGTGTGATCCTGACCAAGGCGGATGGTGACGCGCGCGGCGGCGTGGCGCTGTCGGTACGCGAGGTGACCGGCAAGCCGATCGTGTTCCTGGGGGTCGGCGAGAAGACCGAGGCGCTCGAGGCTTTCGATGCCGAGCGGATGGCGCAGCGGATTCTCGGCATGGGCGATGTCGTGGCGCTGGTCGAGTCTGTGCAGCGCAACATCCAGGTCGACGAAGCCGAGCGCATCGCGAACAAGTTCAAGCAGGGCAAGTCCTTTGATCTCGCGGACTTGCGCTCGCAACTTGAACAGGTACGGCGCATGGGCGGCCTCGGAGCCCTCATGGACAAGCTACCGACGCAGGTGACGCAAAAAAGGGCCGCGATGCCACCAGAACAGGCCGACCGCCAGGTTCGCCACCAGATCGCGATCATCGACTCCATGACACCCCGGGAGCGGCGCCTGCCCAGCGTCATCGATGGCTCGCGCCGGCGTCGTATTGCCCACGGCGCGGGCGTGCAGGTGCAGGACGTGAATCGCCTGCTCAAGCAATTCCTGGACATGCAGAAAATGATGAAGCAGCTCAAGGGCGGGGGCTTGCGGCGGCTCATGGGCGCCTTCAAGGGCGGCATGCACTAGGTTGTGCGGCCATAAGTCATTGAGGGGCTTTAAGTCCTGCCCTCCATTGCGTAGAATCCGCGCTCTTTTTTGGCCCAGGTCCCTACATCAATCATGGTCACGATCCGTCTCACGCGCCGCGGCGCCAAGAACCAGCCGTTCTATCACGTCGTCGTGACGGACAGCCGCAAGCGCCAGGGTGGCTCCAGCCTCGAGCAGGTTGGTTTTTTCAATCCCGTAGCGCGCGGCAAGGAAACCCGCCTGCGCCTCGAACTGGGCCGCATCGATCATTGGGTGAAACTCGGCGCGCAACTGTCCGATCGGGTGAGCCAGTTGGTGGCCACGTACCGGAAGCAGGCGGCGGCCTAGTAACGGCGGTGGCCGAAGCCCGGCCGGCGCGTCATTTGAAGCTCGGCAGGGTCCTGGGACCGGCCGGCGTTCGGGGCTGGCTCAAGGTGCAGTCGTACACTGATCCGCCCGGGAACCTGCTGCAGCATCGTTCATGGCAGTTGGTGGATTCGCGAGGGGAGCGACGGACGTTCGAGGTCGTCGAGTCCGCCATCGATGGACATCGGCTGCGGGCCCGGTTCGAGGGCATTGAAGATCGGGATGCCGCCGGCTTGCTCGGCGGCGCAGATATTGAGGTCGAGCGATCGGCGCTGCCGCCGACCGCGGCGCGCGAGTACTACCGCGACGACCTCCTCGGCCTGCGTGTCGTCAACGGCGACGGGCGCGAGCTGGGACGCGTGAGCTATTTCATCGACGCGCCCGCAGCGCCGCTGATGGTGGTGACAGGCGTGAAAGAATTGTGGATTCCAGCGGTGCCGAGCCACTTGCGGCGCGTGCACCTGGAAGCGGGCGAGATTGAAGTGGACTGGCCCGAGGAGATCTAGGGCCTGTTCGCAGGGCGGAGAGTGCAGGTGCTGGTCGAGGTCGTTACGCTGTTTCCGGAGATGATCCGGGAGGCACTCCGCCACGGCATCGTCGGGCGGGCGCAGCAGCGCGGTTTGCTCGAAGTTCGCACGGAAGATCCGCGCGCGCACACGAGCGATGTCCACGGTACCGTGGATGATCGGCCTTACGGCGGCGGACCGGGCATGGTGATGAAGCCTGAGCCGCTGTGCGCGGCGATCCGCGCGGCGCGGGCGCGATTGCCGGCCGGGAGCCTGACCGTGGCGCTGTCGGCGCAAGGCTTGCGCCTGACGCAGGGGCTGGCGATGGAACTGTTGTCGCGCCCGGCGTTGCTGCTGGTCGCGGGGCGGTACGAAGGAATTGATGAGCGGGTGCTCGAGGCGGAAGTCGAACTTGAGCTCTCGATCGGAGACTATGTGCTCTCGGGCGGGGAGCTGCCGGCGCTGGTGCTGATCGATGCGCTGGCGCGGTTGTTGCCCGGAGCATTGGGCGATGATCGTTCGGCGCAGCAGGAATCGTTCAGTGCGGGCCTGCTCGATTGGCCGCAGTATACGCGGCCGGAAGTGCACGAAGGCCGGCAGGTGCCGGCGGTGCTGCTGTCGGGCGACCATGCGGCGATCGATCGCTGGCGTTTGAAGCAGGCGCTGGGCCGCACGTGGTTGCGGCGGCGCGAGTTGCTGGAAGGCATTGGGTTGGATGCGCAGCGCGCGGCGCTGCTGCAGGAATTTTTGCAGGAACGGGAACAGGAAGGCGAGTCATGAACATCATCCAGAAGCTGGAAGCCGAGCGCATGACGCGCAAGGTGCCTGATTTCAAGCCCGGCGACAGCGTCGTCGTGCAGGTCAAGGTCGTCGAGGGCGAGCGCGAACGCGTGCAGGCCTTCGAGGGCGTCGTCATCGCGATCTCCAACCGCGGCTTCAACTCCTCGTTCACAGTGCGCAAGATCTCGCACGGCGAGGGCGTCGAACGCACCTTCCAGACGCACAGCCCCTCGATCAGCGACATCAGCGTTAAGCGCCGCGGCAACGTGCGGCGCGCCAAGCTGTATTACCTGCGCGACCGCGCCGGCAAGTCGGCGCGTATCGAAGAGAAAGTCTAGCCGCACGCGCCGCTGCGGGCGGCGCCATTGCCCATTCGATGCGCTACCTGCTCAACTTCTTTCGCAGCCTCTGGCACGGGCTGGACGTGTTGCGGCGGGTGTTGCACCTGCTGCTGATGCTGGCGCTGCTGACGCTCATCATCGTGGCCTTGCGCGGTTCGGTGGCGCACCTGCCCGAGCGCGGCGCACTCGTCGTTCATCCGGGCGGCGAAATCGTCGAGCAGCTCGCCGGCGAACCGCTCCAGCGCGCGATCAGCGAAGCGCGTGGCGACAGCGCGCCGCAAACGTTGCTGTGGGACCTGACCCGCGCGATCCGCAGCGCCGCCGACGACTCGCATATCCAGGCGTTGTTGATCGAGACCGACGACATCACGCACGTCGGCCAGCCTGAGCTCGAGGAACTTGCCGCGGCGATCGGCGAGTTCCGCGCCAGCGGCAAGAAGGTCATCGCGCACGGCAGCTATTTCCTGCAGGGCCAGTACTACCTCGCGGCGCAAGCCGACGAGCTCTACCTCGATCCGTTCGGGTTCGTGCTGCTGCCCGGCTACGACCGCTATCGCATGTATCTCAAGGATGCGATCGAAAAGATCTCGGTCGATGTGCACCTGGTGCGCGCCGGCAAATTCAAGAGTGCGGACGAACCGCTGGTGCGTCGTGACATGTCCGATGAGGACAAGCAGGAGAGCCTCGCGTACCTGCAAGCGCTGTGGCTCGGCTATCGCACCGCCGTCGGCACGGCGCGCCACATCGATCCGGGCGCACTGAGCAGTTACACCGAGGGATACGTGCAGGCGGTGCAGAAGGCCGGCGGCGACCTGGCCGGCGTTGCCAGGGCCGCCGGGCTCGTCACGGCGCTGCGTACCGGCGGTGAAGTCGCCAAGCGCATGGCCGAACTGGTTGGCACCGACGACGACAAGCGCGGTTTCCAGGGCGTGACCGTGGAAGAATACTTGCGCGCCTTGCGCCCGGGCGAACACTCGCACCGAGGCGCGGGGAGCGCGGTCGGCGTCGTCGTGGCGAGCGGCGAAATGCTCGATGGCAACCAGCCCTCGGGCACCATTGGCGGCGAATCCACGGCCGCGTTGCTGCGCCAGGCGCGGCTCGATGACAGCATCAAGGCCGTTGTACTGCGCATCGATAGTCCCGGCGGCAGCGTATTGGCCGCCGAGCAGATCTACCGCGAGGTGCAGTTGCTGCGCACAGCCGGCAAGCCGGTCGTCGCCTCGATGGGTGATCT
>JBOHZW010000193.1:0-4776 GCA_050738715.1 Steroidobacteraceae bacterium
CGGCGCCGGCGCCGGCGCCGGTTCTGAACGCGCTTCCCGCGCTGGCGGGTGGTACTCGATCTGCGGATGGGACTGCGGCTGCGGTTGTGGCGCGTGGTACTCGGTCTGTGGTTGTGGCACGCGGTTCTCGGGCTGCGGTTGCGTCGCCGTACGGGTGGGCTCTACCCGGCGTTCCACCGTCGGCGCGACGGGGCGATCGATTTGGGCGGGTTGTGCGCGTTCGGGCGTCGGCCGTTCCACGACCTTCGGCTGCGGCAAATTCGTGCGCTCCGGTGTGTTGACGTGTTGCTGCATGTTGGCGCGTTCCGGCGCGCGCGCTGGTGCATGCGTGCCGAGGGTGTTCGCTGCGGGCGCCGTCTTCATGACAGGACGATCGAACACCTTGCGATCGGGCCGCACATTCGGGCGATCGGATGCCACGGCGCGACCGACGCTGTGAGAGTCGGGATGCACATCGGGTCCGCGCTGCGAAAACGGTTCGAGGCGCGCATCATTCTGCGCAGCCGTCGGGCTCGTGACGCGATTGCGCGCCACCGGGCGAGCCGACGTGAACGTATCGCGCGACACCGCCGTGTACGCACCGGGCACGCGCTCATTGACGTACGTGTATGCCGGCGGCTGGTTGCCGCCGCGCGCTCGCGCGTCGATGTAGCGATCGACGTCCGCGTGGCCGAGCCGCGTATTGGAGAGATTCGCGACACGCAGGTAATTGTGGCTGGCGTGGAACGGCGGCTGGTAGATCTCGTTGTACCCGAGCGGCACCCAACCGACGAGCGGAGCACCGCCGTGGTTCGCACCGGGACCGGCGCCGCCGGGATTGCCGCCATATCCCCCGCGCGGATAGCGTCCATCTCGCCAGGCGACGAGCGCCGGCGCAAACACCGGTCGATGATAGTTGCGCGGGCCCGGCGACCAGCCCCAACCGCGCGCACCGTGTATCCAGCGCCCGTAGTGGCAAGGCGCAAAGCCCCAGGGTTGGTCGTCGATCCAGGTCCAGCCCCACACGTTCAGCCAGACCCAGTGCCCGTAGCGATACGGCGCCCAGTCGACGACGACCTGCGGATACCACACCGAACCGTACTGCGGATCGTCGGCCCAGTTGCCGTAGTTATCGAGGTCTTCGTAGCCAACCATGTCGCGCGATACGTACTGCGCCGCGCGCGATTCGTCTTCGCGATGGTCGCGGTCCTCGGCCCACAGGTCGAGGCTGTCGGGAGAACCGGCGCCGGCGAGCGCCAGGTCGGGTTGGCCACCGCTGTCCATCTCGACCGATTCGTTGCCGTGCACGGTCTGACTGCCGGCCGCGCCATGCGCTTCGGCGCGTCCGCTCCACACCGTCAGCTGCGCGCGCGCATTCTGGTCATCGACATCGAGCCGATAACCACCGGCTTGCACCAGTTCGACGTCGCCGGCCGGCGTTTCGATCTCGAAGCGATCGTCCTCGAGTGAGCGGATGCGAATGTTGATCGAACCTGCCGTCACGCGCAGCCGCACGCTGCGGTCATCGACATTGACGATCTGCAGCGCGGTGCGCGCACCGAGCCGAACCGCGCTGGAACCAATATGCATTTCGGCGCGGGCACCCGCTTCGAGCCAGATCTTGTCGCCGCCTGTCAGCGGACGATTGATCAGGTCGTCGACCCACTCATCGGAGCCCGCTGGCTCGAGGGCGCCGCGCCCGTCGAGCAGGTTGACGCGTGCGACGCGGCCTGGAGGATCTGGGTCGTCGGCCAACGCCGCGGTCGAAACCATCGCGCCGCACAGTGCGGCGATGGCGACCAGTGAATGGGCCGCACGTGATAGAGACGAAGTGTTGCGCATGATGGCCTCTCCCCGATTCCGGCGCCTGGCGCCGCTATAAGCTGAGACTTGCAATTGCGGCAATAGTGCCGGAAAAACCCGGTGTTTGCGGCTCCTGCGGATTTATTTCTGGCACGCGGCGCGGTTCAGCTACGGTTCAGTAAAACGGGAATCTGGCGCCATCCGGGGCCTGTTCACGGTGCCCCGGGTGAGTCAGAATTGCGCGCGATGTATCCCCGGCTTCGGGCATCGGTGTGGTGGCGGGCGGCGTGGGCCTGCGTAGCCCTGCTGTGCGCCGGCGCCGGCGCTGGCGCTGGCACCGCCGGGGCCGGCCCCTCAAGCCTCGACCAACTGCCGCAGGACTGGCGCGACGACCTGGGCCAACCCCTCGCGCTCACCAACCTGATCGGCCACCGCGTCGTCCTGTCGATGGCCTATTCCCGCTGCCACCACACCTGCCCTGCAACGTTCAATGAGCTGCAGCGGATGCAGAAGACACTGGACGGGCGCGGCGAACAAGCCAGTTTCGTCATCGTCGGCTACGACGCCGACAACGATGACCCGCGAAGCTGGCACCAATACCGACTCAATCACGGATTCGGCCGCGCAAACTGGTACTTTCTGACTGGCACACCGCAGGCAGTCCGCCGCCTGGCGCGCGAGCTCGGTTTCGAATTCTGGAACTACGACACGCATGTGATGCATGACTCGCGAGTAGTCTTTTTCGACAGCAAGGGCTTGTATAGCGGCGCCGTAAGCCCGGCGACCAGCGACTGGACTGCTCTGCTCTGCTCTGATTCCACGGAGACCAGTCCATGCCACGCACGACACTGAACCGCACCCGCCACCGACTGCGCGCCATTGTGCTGCTGCTGGCGACAGTCGGCGCATTGCCTGCCACGGCCATCAGCGCCACCGGCCAGCAGGACCCCGCGCTGGCGGAAATGCAGAAGAAGCTGGACCAGAGCCTGCAGATGATCAATGCGCTGTCCGAGCGGGTGCGCGAACTGGAAGCGAAGCAGGCTGCGGCGACCGCGCCGACCGCGCCTGTCGCGCCTGTCGCGCCGGCACCGCAGCCCGCTGCGGTCGCAGTAACTGACGAACGGCTCACTGTCACCGAACAGAAGCTGGATCAGCTCGAGAAGGAAAACGCCAACCGCAGTGCCGACGACACCGGGCTCCCGTTGCACGGCTTCGCGGATGTCGGTGCCGGCACCCACAATCCGATCAATCCCGCATTGAAGGGATTCAACGTCGGCAACCTGGATTTCTACCTGGCTCCGCGCCTGGGCGATCACACGCGGTCGCTATTCGAAATGAACACCGAGGTGGGCTCCGACGGCGAGGTCGAGGTCGATCTCGAACGCGCACAGATCGGCTACCAGTTCAACGACCGGGCTACGGTCTGGCTGGGCCGCTACCACACGCCGTATGGCTATGTGAACACTTCGCTCCATCACGGCAGCTGGGTCAACGACACGCTGCGGCGGCCGATGTTCCTGCAATTCGAGGATCAGGGCGGCATCCTGCCGGCACATACCGTCGGCCTGTGGCTGACCGGGTCGAACCGCATCGGCACCGGCAAGCTGCTGTACGACGTGTACACCGGCAACAGCCAGGAAATCATCGACGGCGTGCTCGACATGCGCACCGCCGGCAACGCGCACGGCAAGCTGATCACGGGTGGGCGCGCGGCCTGGCAGTTCACGGAGGGCGCGGCGGACGGCCTGATGCTGGGCCTGCATGCCTTCAACACGCACATTACCGACAATGCAATCGCGACGGTCAACACGCGTGTGTTCACCTACGGTGGTTACCTGGTCTACGACACCGACACCTGGGAGAACATCGCCGAAATCTACCTGTTCGACGACCAGGATCTGGGCGGCGGCAGCGGCAGTCACCGCAGCAACGCGGGCTTCATCCAGCTGGGCTATCGAACGCTGCGGGGCCTGCCCTACGCGCGCTACGAACGTGCCGCGCTGTCGCAGGCAGATCCGTATTTTTCTTCGCTGGCGGCCGGCAGCTCATACCACCGCGTCGCGCTCGGTGTACGCTTCGATCTGGACCTCAAGTCGGCGCTCAAGCTGGAGCTCGCCAACACACGCCTGACTGATCGCAGCCTCGAACAGTACCGCGAAGGGCTCGTGCAATATGCGATCCGCTTCTGATCCATTGCAACCATCGTGGCTGCGCCCGCAGCTGGGCGCCTGCCTGCTGGGCGCACTACTGGCAGGCGCCAGCACCGCGGGCACCACCGCCGACCTTTACGTCGTATGCAACGCCAACGTCACGCTGCAATCGTCCGACGTGCGCGACGTATTCATCGGCGAGAAAAGCTTTGCCGGCGCTGCGCGCCTGACGCCCGCCGACAACCTGGCGGCACAGACGATTTTCCTGCAGCTCGTGGTAAAGGTCAGCGCCGACCGCTACACGAGCCTGTGGACCAAGAAATCCTTCCGCGACGGCGCCAATCCGCCGCCCGTCAAGGCCAGTGACGCCGAGACGATTGCCTACGTGCGCCAGACTCCGGGCGCCTGCAGCTACGTGCAGTCCCCGCCGCCGGCCGGCGTCAACGTGGTGGCCAAATTCTAGGTAACCGCGCGGGCCGCCGCGTTCAACGTTCGGCGGCCATCTTCTTGATGTTGGGCGATGCGGGATGCTCGTAGACGTGTCGCGTGTAGGTGTCGGTGTCATCGACCATCTGCATCGAACCGATTACGACGCGGTCGCGCCCGGCATCCTTGGCGCGGTACAGCGCCTCGTCCGCAATCTTCAGCAGCTTCTCGAAGCGCGGGCTCATCGTGCTGTCGGCGACGCCGAAACTGGAGGTGAAGGCCGGTGAACCGCCGAGCAGCAGCGATGTGGCCAACCCGTCGCGGACGCGCTCGGCCGCTTCTTGTGCCTGCTTGCAAGTCGCGTTGGGCAGGATCAGTACGAATTCCTCGCCACCCCAGCGCGCCGCGAGGTCGTGCT
>JBOHZW010000194.1:0-1972 GCA_050738715.1 Steroidobacteraceae bacterium
CCGCGCTGGCGAATCTTCGCCGCGCCGGCGCGCAACGCATCGTCGTATTGCCGCTGTATCCGCAGGCCAGCGGCGCCGCGACCGGCGCGGTCTACGACCAGGTCGGCGCCGCTCTGCGTGGCTGGCGCGCATTGCCCGGTTTGCATTTGATCGGTGATTACCACGCCGACACCGGCTACATCGCGGCACTCGCGAACAGCGTGCGCGAGCACTGGCAGGCAAACGGGCGCACCGCGCGCCTGCTCGTTTCCTTCCACGGCATTCCGCAACGGAACGTTGATCGCGGCGATGCGTACGCCGACCAGTGCCGCGTGACGGCGCAACAACTGGCCTCCGCCCTCGAGTTGGGAGCGAACGACTGGTCGCTCGCTTTCCAGTCGCGCTTCGGCAGCACGCGCTGGCTCGCGCCAGCGACCGATCGCGTGCTGCAAGATCTACCTGCCAGCGGAGTGCGGTCATTGACCGTGGTGTGTCCAGGCTTCGCCGTGGACTGTCTCGAGACGCTCGAGGAAATGGCGCTGCGCGGGCGCGAGAGCTTCCTGCGCGCCGGCGGAAACCAGTTTCAATACGTGCCTGCGCTCAATGACCGGGGCGATCACGCAAGCGCGCTGGCGCGACTGGTGCTGGTCAACGCAGGCGGTTAAACGTGTTCGGTCGATTCCTGGAACTGAGCCTCGACACCGATGACATCGCCGCGTCGGTACAATTCTACGAGCGGCTGGGATTCACGCAGCTCACGACTGGCGACACCTGGCCGCACCGCTACGGCGTGCTCAGCGACGGCCGCTTGTGCATCGGCCTGCACCAGCGGCGCAGCGCCTCGCCGCTGCTGAGTTTCGTGCATCCGGAGCTGGCGCAGCATGTGCACGCCCTGCAGGCGGCTGGTTTCGAGCCGCACTACACCCGCCTGGGCGACAGCGATTTCCATGAGCTGCAGCTGCGCGATCCGGCCGGGCAAGCCATCGCGCTGCTCGAGGCGCGCACATTTTCACCGAGCCGCCAGGCGACCGTCGAGTCTTTGTGCGGCTGGTTCAGTGGCTACAGCATGCCGACACTCGACATCGATGCATCACAGGCCTTCTGGGACCGTGCCGGATTCATCGCGCTCGAGCTGCCCGAGGATCCGCTCATGCAGGTCGCGCTGACCAGCGACACATTGACGCTGACCCTTCATCGCCCTCGCCTGCTCGAAGCGCCACTGCTCGTATTCACCGATCCGCAAATGCCGGAACGCATTGAGCGCCTCGTAGCAATGGACATCCACGGTGGCCCCGACCTGCCGCGCGGGCTCGACCGACGCGCCAACGCGCTGATCGCGTCGCCCGAAGGCATGCAGTTGCTGCTGTTGCAGGGTGAAGTCTAGTCCGCCGGCACTCACGCGCCAGGCTGTGCGCATCAGGGCTGGCGAGCAACCAGTTCGAAGCGCGCCTGGACCTCGTCGGCGACGCGCAAGGCGCCGAGCAGCAAGCTGTACGGCTCGATCCCGAGTTCACTTTGCCTGAAAGTGAATTCGCCGCTCGCGCGCAGCGTGCCGTCCTTTTGCTCCCATCGCAGCGGCACCGTCAGCTGCGTCTCGCGATCGCGCAGCGTGACCGCCATTTGCAGCGACAGCCCTGAGGACGTCGACGTCAACTTCAGGCAGCGCAGCGCAATGGACGGAAATCGCGCCGCGTCGAGCTGGCGCTCGCCGAGCATGTGCGTGCGAGTTCCGTCACGCGCGGATGCGTCGAGCGGCTCGGCATACTCATTTCCGGCCGCTACGCGTTCCTGGGGATCATCGACGACGAATGCGGCCACCGGCAGCCGCAACTGGCAGGCGGTCCGTTCAGGTTGCGGCTGCAGCCACACTTCGCCCTCGACTGCGTGCGCGCTGATGACGTGCGTGTGGCCGACGCGGGCCATCGGCCCATCCGCATGCAGGTAAAAACGCATCGACGATGCGTTGCCGTCGACGCGAAACAGCGTGCCACCC
>JBOHZW010000195.1:0-13628 GCA_050738715.1 Steroidobacteraceae bacterium
GCGCGCGCCCATTGCTCGGTGCCGAGCTTGTGGAGCGGGGCCGTCTCGGGGCTCCCTCCGGCATAGCGATTGACGAGACGGAGCGCGTGCACCGGCACGTAGACCTTGTCGCCGTCGCGGTATTCGAGCAGCAGGAATTCGCCCAGCGTGTCGCCGATCTCCATGACCTCGAGGCCGCGATATCGGCCCACGCCGTAGGTCTCGTGCACGACCGGCGCACCGGGTTCAAGCGTCTGGAGGTTGCGCAGGATCGTGGCCGGATCGGCCGCCGCGCGCCGCCGCCGTCGTTCCTGCCGCGCGCGCGTGCCGAACAGCTCCGACTCCGACAGCAACATCAGCTGCGGGTCGCGCAACGAGAGGCTACGCACCTCTCCCGCGGCGATAACGCCTAAGCGCGCGCTGCCGTCGACGAATTGCGCCCAATCACTGACCGCGCGCGGTTGCCGGCCGTGCGCGCTGAACATCCGGCTGATGACCTCGCGTCGGCCCGGCGAATCGGCTGCCAGCAGCACGCGTCCCGCGTATTCCTCGAGGAAGGCGAGGAGCGGCGCCAGCGGTTCAGTGGCTCGCGCATCCAGCCGGAAATCACGCGGCAGCAGGCTTGCGCCCATCGCGCCCGTCGCGCCCGTTGCGCCTGTCGCGGTTACTTCACCACCCGCGCTTTCAGGCGCCGCGAACGCATCGATGATGACGCGCGGATGGCGCGCCAGCTGTGCTTCGAGTTCGGCGCTCGTCACGTAGATCTCGGCGGGATCGAGCAGCGGCCGCTCGATGTCGTGCCCATACTGGTCATGGCGCGCGATGATCGCCTGCCAGGCCGTATCGAGCGTGTTTGCCAGTCCCGGATCGGCTGCAAAGACCAGGTCCGGCGGCAGGTAGTCAGCCAGCGTCGCCGTGCGCTCGAAGAACAGCGGCAGGTAAAACTCGATGCCCGGCGGCGCCAGCCCTTCGCTGACGCCGCGGTACACACTCATGCGGGTGACGTCGCCGCTGAAGCGCAACCGGAAGCGCCGGCGAAACTCGCGTACCGCTTCGGCATCGAGCGGCAGCTCGCGCGCCGGCAACAGCCGGAGCGATTCGAGCGTATCGAGCGAGCGTTGCGTGTCGGGATCGAATCGACGCAGCGAATCGATGCGTTCATCGAGCAGGTCGATACGCACCGGTGTTTCGGTGCCCATCGGCCAGACATCGAACAGCGAACCGCGCAGTGCGAACTCGCCCGGGCCGCTGACCTGGCTGGTGCTCGCGTAGCCGGCCTCGACGAGCCGCCGACGAAGCGGTTCGAGCGGGAGCAGCGCGCCGCGTTCGAGCGCAAAGCTGCGCGCGCCGACATAGTTCAACGGCGGCAGGCGCGACAGCAGGCTGTCGGCGGTCAGCAGTAAGATGCCGCGGCGAAAATCCGCAAGCCGCGCGAGTGTCGCCAGCCGTTCCGAGACGATGTCCGGGTGCGGCGAAAACTGGTCGTAGGGCAGGATCTCCCAGTCCGGAAGCGTCAATATCTCGAGTTCGGCGCCGCCGAAGAAACGCAGCTCCGTGGCAAGCCGCTCCAGCTCGCGCGCATCGGCCGCCACGCAGGCCCAGGGCCGCGTGTCCTCGAGCGCCGCCTCGCAAAGCGCGAGCGCGCGTGCGCCGGCATGGAGCGAATGCCAATGCAGCTCGGATGGGCCCGGGCCGGGCAATGTGGGTCGGAGCAAAACGGACATGCAAAAGGCGCCCGTGCCGGCAGTGTGCAGCCGGCTCCAACGGGACGCATGGGCGGGAAGGTTACTCTGCGGTGGCTACCGCGTCGATGACGCGTTCGCCTTCGAAGAAAACGCTGAAATTCGCGTAGTCCCAGCGCGTGATTGCCGGCTTCCCGACCGCGGGATGGCGCGTCTGCGGGGCGCCGAACTTTGCTTCCACAGTTGCCATCGTCACGCCGCGGGACGGCCGCTCCACGCTGGATTGCCGCACCATGACCTGATCGTCGACGACCACGGTTTCGGCCAGCGCGACGTTTCCGCACAGGACCGTCAATGCCAGCGCTGCCTTCAAGCTGAGTGCGTTCATCGGCTTGTCTCCTCATGCGCGCGGGCCGAAAAGCCTTTCGCGCACCGGTAACTATAGCACCGGCCTCGCCGCGGAAGCGCCGTGCCGGCGCTCCAAAATGTGATGCCGGTCCGCTTTCATCGCATGGGGTAGGGGCGTCGTGATTAAATGACCTTTCCCGTATGTTCCAACCGCTGTCACTGTTCGTCGGCCTGCGCTATGTGCGCGCCCGCCAGCACACGTTATTCGTCTCGTTCATCACCTGGGTGTCGCTCGGCGGCGTCGCCCTGGGCGTCGCCGCGCTGATTGTCGTGCTGTCGGTCATGAACGGGCTCAAGGGCGAGCTGCGCGATCGGCTGCTGGCGTTGAGTGCGCATGCTCGCGTCGTCGATGCGCGGCCTGCCGCTGCGGCTGATGACAGCGCACTGGCGGCGCGTCTGCGGAAGCTGCCGGGAGTGAGCGGCGTTGCGCCGTACATGGACCTGCAGGCGCTCGCGATGCACAGCAGCGACATGCTGCCTCTCACGCTGCGCGGCATCGATGTGCTGCATGAGGCCGCGGTAACGGATGTGGCGCCGCTCCTCGTCGCCGGAGCCTTAAGCGACCTGGCGGCGGGCAGCAACCGGATGATCATGGGGGAAGCGCTCGCCGAACAGCTGGGTGTAAACGTCGGCGATGCCGTGACGCTGCTGGTGCCGATTGCCAGCGCCGATGCGCCACCGGAGCCGCGGCTGCGCGTCTACACGGTCGCCGGCCTGTTCAGCGCCGGCATTCAGGATCACGATGCGACGCTCGCGCTTGCCTCGATCGACGATGTGCGCGCCTTTGCGCCGGCCGCGATCGGCGCCAGCGGCTTGCGCCTGCGCTTCAACGACGCTCTCATTGCGCCTGCGTATATGCCCGCGGTCCGCAAGGCCATCGGCACAGGCTACGAGGTGCGCGACTGGACGCAGGACAACGCCAGTTATTTTCGCGCGATCCGCATCGAGAAGACGATGGTCGCGCTGATCATGATGCTGATCGTCGGCATCGCCGCGTTCAACATCGTTGCAATGCTGGTGATGGTCGTCAGCGACAAGCGCACCGATATCGCGATCCTGCGCACGCTCGGCGCGGCGCCCGGCACGGTGTTGCGCGTGTTCATCACGCAGGGGCTGGTGATCGGCTGGTGTGGCGTCGCCGCCGGGGTCGCGCTCGGCGTGCTGGTGGCGCTCAACGTGGGCACCATTGCGCCGTTCCTCGAACACGTATTGGGCTTCCGGTTTTTCGATGCCGACGTGTTCTACATCACGGCGCTCCCTTCGGAGTTGCAACCCGCCGACGTGCTGTGGACCAGCGTGGCCGCGCTGCTGCTGACGCTGGGCGCGACCGTGTATCCGTCGCTCCGCGCCGCGGCCACCCCGCCGGCGGTCGCGCTTCGGTACGAGTAGTCCGTGCGCAAGTCCTACGAAGTGATGATTGGAACGCGCTATCTGCGTTCGACGCAGCGGCACAGCCTGCTGTCGTTCGTCTCCGTCGTATCGATGCTGGGCCTGGCATTGGGCGTAGCGGTGCTGATCGTCGTGCTCTCGGTGATGAACGGCTTCGAGCGTGAACTGCGCACGCGCATCCTTAGCGTGACATCGCACGCCACCTTGATGGGCCTGTCAGGCACGCTGCCCGACTGGCGCGCGGCGCAAAAAATGGCGCAGTCGAAACCCGCAGTGATCGCGGCCGTGCCATACATCGAGGTGCAGGCGATGCTCGTCAACGGTGCTCGCTCGGCCCCCACGCAGTTGCGTGGCGTGCTGCCAGAACAGGAAAAGCGTGCCGTGAACCTCGCCAATCACATCAGCGGCGGCAGCATCGATTCGCTCACCGTCGGCAGCTACAACATCATCCTAGGGGATGCGCTCGCTGCCGCGCTCGGCGTGCAGCCGGGCGGAAACGTCGTGCTGATCGCGCCCCAGGGCAGCATGACTCCCGCTGGCTTCGCGCCGACAATGCGGCGCTTCCACGTGAGCGGCGTGTTCCATTCCGGCATGTACGAATACGACAACGCGCTGGCGCTCGCGCCGCTCGGCGATGCCGCGCGCATCTACCGATTGGGCGATGGCGTCACGGGGCTGCGCCTCACGTTGCGCGATCCTCTGGACGCGCCGCGCGTGGTGCGCGACCTGGCGTTGCAGATTGGCGGCGGATTCTACGTCAGCGACTGGACACGCAATCACGCCAGCTTCTTTCGTTCGATCCAACTGACGAAGACGATGATGTTCATGATCCTGCTGCTTGTCGTGGCAGTCGCTGCATTCAACATCGTCGCTACGCTGGTCATGATCGTGAAGGAAAAGCGCCCGGCAATCGCAATCCTGCGCACCATGGGCGCGCTACCGCGAAACGTACTGGCGATTTTCAGCGTGCAGGGTGCATTGATCGGACTGACGGGTACGCTGGCCGGCGCGTTGCTCGGCTGGTTCCTGTCCACGCACATCGCAGGACTCGTCGCCGCCATCGAGCACGCGACCGGCGAGCAGTTCCTCGATGCGCGCGTCTACTTCATGAGTGAACTGCCGGCCTTCGTCGAATGGCGCGATGTGCTGCGGGTATGCGCGGTGGCCTTCGCGCTGTGCGCGCTGGCGACGCTGTATCCTGCGTGGCGAGCCGCGCTGACGCAGCCGGCGGAGGCGTTGCGGCATGATTGACGGACCTGAGAACACCGAGGCAGCGGGCGGCGTCGTGCTGCGCGCCAGCGGCGTCGTGCGGCGCTTTCGCGAAGGCTCGACGACGCTTGAAGTGCTGACCGGCCTTGACCTCGACGTGCGCGCCGGCGAGCGTCTCGGCATCATTGGCGCATCCGGTTCAGGCAAGACGACGTTGCTGCAGATCCTCGGCGGCCTCGATCGTCCGGATGCCGGCCGCGTCGAGATCGATGGGCGCGACCTGCACGCGCTCGCGGAAACCGAGCGCGGCATCCTGCGCAACCGCACGATCGGCTTTGTGTACCAGTTCCACCACTTGCTGGCGGAGTTCAGCGCGCTCGAAAACGTTGCCATGCCCTTGCTCGTGCGCCGCATGAGCGCGGCGGAGGCGGCCCGCCAGGCCATGCAATTGCTGGAGCGCGTCGGCTTGCGTGAACGCTCGCGGCATCGACCGCACCAGCTTTCCGGCGGAGAGCGCCAGCGCGCCGCAGTCGCGCGCGCGCTCGTCACCTCGCCGCGGCTCGTGCTGGCCGACGAGCCAACCGGAAACCTCGACGGCCGCAACGCCGAGCAGGTGTTCGCCTTGCTGCTCGAACTCAACCGCGAACTCGGCACCAGCCTCGTGGTCGTGACGCACGACCTGAAGCTCGCCGCGCGCATGGATCGCGTCCTCGAGTTCGAGAACGGGAAATTGAAAGCGCGTTAACGCGTTGCTTTTGCCGCTGGCGGCGACAGGCGCCGTCGCCGAAACTGGCGCCTGACCGCGGCCCGCCAGGCCAGTTCCAGTCCCCACCGTCCGAATATGCCGGCCAGCACGGCGCTGACCAGGCAACCGAGCAGGAAGGGCTTCCAGTAAGGGCCGAGTCCGTGCTCGAGCCAGCGCCAGCTGGGCTGGAAGGCGAAATGGCGCGGCGCGCGGTGCAGCAGTAGTGCGCCCAGGCGATAAGCACCGTAATAGAAGGGCACCACCGTGAACGGATTCACCACCCAAGTGCTCGCCAGCACGACCGGGAGGTTCAATCTCCAGTACAGCGCGGCGAGCACCGCCGCGATCGTGTGCACCGGCAAGGGCACGAATGCAATCGCCAGCCCCGCGCCAAAAGCCGCCGTGATCGAGTGGCGGTTCAGCGACCAGAGCAGCGGGTCGGTGACGCGCGAGCCGAAGATCCGCAGGTACCAGCGTTCGCGGCGCGCGGCGACCCAGTTGGCGAGCTGCTTGACGATGCGGCGTTGCATGCTTGGGTCCACTCTAACAGCCGCCGCCGCGCCCGAGCAGGCTCGCCTCGCCGGCCAGGCCTGACAATGTGACGGGGTTCCAGGCCCTGGCACTGCTGGGCGGCGTGCTGCTGGCGTTGCTCGCCCATGCACACGCCCTGGCAGGCATGTTGTGGCTGGCGGTGCTGGGATTGCCGCTTTGGTGCCGGGTGCGCCTGCGCGCGCTGGCGGTCGCCTGCGCCGGGGTGTTGTGGGCCTGGTGGCCGCTGCATCAGTACGACGCGGCGCTACTGCCACCCGATTTCGACCAGCGCCTGCTGGTGACGGCGCAGATCGAGGGGCTGCCGTTTCTGCGCGGCGCCGAAGAATCGTTCACGGCACGGCTCCGGCCGGTGCGGGACCATGAACTGGGCAGCGACTGGTTGCGCGCCACGCTGCACTGGCCGAACGCGCCCGAAGTGCGCGCCGGCGAGCGCTGGCAGCTGTTGGTGACGCTACGCGCACCGCCGGGGAATGCGAATCCAGGTTCGGCCGCGCTTACTTTGCAGCCGCTGCGCTTGCGCGTGCACGCGAGCGGGCAAGTGCTCGAATCGGCGCTCAACCATCGGCTGTCACGCCCTGGTGCAACGCTCGATGTGCTGCGCGAGCACATCGCACGCGCCATCGCGGCGCGCGTCACCGACCGCGATGAGGCAGCGCTGATCATCGCGCTCGCGATCGGCGACACGCAGCGCGTGTCCAACGAACAATGGCGCGTCTTCAATGCGGTCGGCATCACGCACCTGGTCGCGATCTCCGGCTTGCACGTGACGCTCTTCTGCCTCGTGATGGCCTGGGTCGCGGCGAAACTGTGGGAGCGCATTCGCGTCTTGCAGCCGCGCGTACCGCGCCACACGTTCGCGACGCTGATCGGCCTGGCGGCCTCGCTGGCCTATGCGTTGCTGGCCGGATGGTCCGTGCCCACGCAGCGCACGCTGCTGATGCTCGCGGCGTGGCATAGCCTGCGCTGGATGGCGAGGCCGCGTCCTCCGGCGCGCACGCTGGCCGTGGGATTGATCGGCGTCTTGCTGCTCGATCCGTTGGCGCCGCTGGCGGCCGGCTTCTGGCTCTCGTTCCTGGCCGTTGCCGCCCTGCTGGTACAGGGCGCACTCACCAGCGTCGCGCTTTCGGGGGCGCGCGCGCTGCTCCATACGCAGATGTACGTGATGGCGGCACTGCTTCCGGCGACCGTTGCCGTATTCGGATCCATTTCACTTGCCGGCCTCGCCGTGAACCTTGTCGCCATTCCGCTGTTCAGCCTGCTGCTCGTGCCGTTGATCCTCGCCGCGACGGTGATGCTGGCGCTGTGTCCCGCGCTGGCAACGCTGCTTTTCAAGCTTGCCGCGCTGGTGATTGCCGGTTTCTGGCCCACGATGCATGCGGCCGCTTCCACGCCGATCTCGCTGCTGCGCATTGCGCCGCCAGCGTGGTGGTACCTGCTTGCCGCATTTGCGCTGGCGGTCGCGCTGCTTCCCTGGCGGCCGTGGATGCGCGGTACGGCGTTGCTGGCGCTATTGCCCGCGGCGCTCCCGGCAGCGGCGCGCATCGCGCCGGGGAGCATCGTTGCGACGGTCTTCGATGTGGGGCGCGGCGAAGCCGTGCTGGTGCACACCGCCTCGCACGCGCTGCTGTTCGACGACGGCGAAACCTGGGGAAGCGCCGGAGCCATATCCGCGAACCCGATCGTCAGCGCACTGCGCTACTACCACGTGCGCTCGCTCGATCAGATCGTGCTGCCGCGGCTCGATGGCGATCGCGGCGCCGGCGTGCTCGCGCTGCATGCGGTGCTGCCGGTGCGCAGTCTTGCATCCGGAGACACCGGCGCGGTGCCGCCCGAGTTCGGGGCTTGCCAGTCCGGTGCGCGCTGGCGCTGGGATGGAGTGGATTTCGAAATATTCGAGGGCCAGGCTTGCACGCTGCGCGTCAGTACGGGCGGCTCGTCGTTGCTGCTGCCCGGTTCCGCCGCGGCACTGGGCGAAGCGCTCGAGGCGGGCGATATGCCGCAGGGCATCGTGCTCGCGCCCGCGCACGGCGCAATCGTGCCTCGCATGCGACAGCTGCAATCCAACGGCTCTTCGCCGTGGCTGCTGCTGAGTGCTTCCGCGCGCGATGCGGCCAAAGCCGACCTTGCGGCTGCGCTGCGCGCCGATCCCGGCGCCGGCGCACGCACGCGAATCACCGGCCTTGACGGCGCGCTCGAAATCCGTATCGGGCCCAAGGGCGTCATGGAGCTCAGGAGCTGGAAACGGCCCTGATTGCGGGTCCCGCACAGGCCTGCGGCGGCTTAGGTATCATGCGCGCACCGAATCGAATCGGAGCTGACCAGCAGATGTGGGAAATCGTGCGCGCCGGTGGTTGGATGATGGGTCCGATCATCCTGTTCTCGATCATCGCCGCGGCGATCATCCTCGAGCGGCTCTGGACGCTGCAAGACCGTCGCGTGCTGCCGCCCGACCTGACCAAGCGCGTGTGGCAGCTCGTCGAGGCCAACCAGGTCAACGACCAGGTCATCGCCGCGCTGGCGCAGAATTCACCGCTCGGCAAGGTGCTGGCCGCCGGGTTGTCGAACCGGCATCGCACGCGCGACGCGCTCATGGAACGCCTCGAGGACGCTGGCCGCCACGTCGTGCATGAACTCGAACGCTTCATCAATACGCTGGGCACGATCGCCGGCGTCGCGCCGCTCCTCGGCCTGCTCGGCACGGTCGGCGGCATCATCAGGGCCTTCAATGCGATCAACGCGGGCGGCATGGGCGATCCGCGCATGCTCTCGGGCGGCATCGCGCAGGCGCTGGTCACGACCGCAGCGGGCCTGTTCGTGGCGATTCCGGCGCTGATCGGGTATCGCTACCTGCGCGGCCGCATTGATCGCATCATCATCGAAATCGAGAAGGATGCGATCATGCTGGCCGACGCGCTCGAATCGCAGCCGTCCGGGAAACGCAGCGCCGCACGGACCGCCGCCTCGTGAACTTCAAGCCGCGGCGCCATGAGGATCCCGAGATCAACATGGTCTCGCTGATCGATGTCGTGCTGATGCTGGTGATCTTCTTCATGCTGTCGGCGAATTTCTCCGGCGAAGGGCGGCTGCGCATCCGCCTGCCGCAAGCCGTCTCAGCCCCGGTCGAGCGCAACACTGATGCCGGACTCGTCGTGACCGTCACGGCGGGTGGCAGCTACCTCGTGAACCATCGCGAGCTCGTCAATGCCAGCCCCGATACGCTGCGCCGCGCGATCGAGCAGGTGGCGAGCGCGAAGCGCGACGTGCCGGTAAACCTGCGCGCCGACGGCCGCGCCACGCACCAGTCCGTCGTGACGGCAATGGACGTGCTGGGGCAGCTCGGCTTCACGCAGCTCAACTTCATCACGACGCACGACGCCGCGGGTCCGACGCCTTGAGCCCGCCGCCTGCCGCGGCCGCGCTCGACGCCGGCGCCGTCTATCGCAGGCTCCTGGGCTATGCGCGCCCGCACTGGGGCATGTTCATGATCGGCGTGCTCGGCATGCTCATGTACGCCTCGGTGAGCACGATTACTGCGTGGTTCGTCAAGAATTTTCTCAATGCCGCTTTTGTCGAGAAGAACCTGACGGTGCTGCGCTACGTGCCGCCGGGCATCATCCTGCTGTTCCTGTTGCGCGGCGTCGGCGACTACCTCTCAAATTATTTTCCTGGCTGGGTCAGCCGGCAGATGACCAAGACGTTGCGCGCCGATCTGTTTGCGCACTACATGCGGCTGCCGACCGCCTGGTACGAACGCGAGTCGTCGGGCGCCATGCTCTCGCGGCTCACGTACAACATCGAGCTGGTTGCCGATGCGGTGACCAACTCCGCCACGATCGTGATCCGCGACACCATCACGATCGTCTCGCTGCTCGTGTACCTGGTCTGGCTCAACTGGCGGCTGGCGATTTTCGCGATGCTGGCCGCGCCGATCATCGCCGGGCTCGTGAGCAGCGTGAACCGGCGTTTCCGCCGCTACAGCACGCGTATCCAGAACTCGATGGGCGATGTAACGCGCCTCGGTAAGGAAGCGATCGACGCCCAGCGTGTCGTCAAGGTATTCAACGCCCAGGAACACATGCAGGCGGCTTTCGATACTGCGAACGAGCTCAATCGTCACTCGAACATGCGGCTGATCTCCGCGCGCGCGACCAGTAATCCGGTGGTGCAGCTAATTGCGGCGCTCGGCCTCGCCAGCGTGTTGTATGTGGCGATTCACCAGGTCAACAGCGGTGCGATGCGGGTCGGCGACCTGCTGGGCTTCCTTACTGCGCTGCTCCTGGTGCCCGAACCGCTGCGCCGGCTGGTGAGCATCAGCGGGCCGCTGCAACAGAGCATCGCCGCCGGTACCGGCTTGTTCGAGGTGATCGATACGCCGGGCGAATCGGAGGGTGGCACGCGCCAGCTCGAGCGGGCGCGCGGCGATGTGGAATTCCGCGGTGTCGAGTTTACATACGACGCCGACAAGGGCCGCGTGCTGCACAACGTCAACCTGCGCGTCGCTGCGGGCACGACCGTGGCGATCGTCGGCCGCTCGGGGAGCGGCAAGTCGACGTTGGTTTCGCTGCTGCCGCGGTTCTACGATCCGAGTTCCGGCGAGGTACTGCTCGACGGCGTCGACGTGCGCGAATACCGCTTGCGTGACCTGCGCGCCCAGATCAGCCTGGTCAGCCAGGATGTCGTGGTATTCAACGACACGATCCGCAATAACATCGTGTTCGGCGCCGCCGGCGTCGATGCCGCCGCGGTCGAAGCCGCCGCGCAGGCGGCCTTCGTCAGTGAATTCGTCGCGACGCTCCCGCAGGGCCTCGATACCCAGGTTGGTGATCGCGGCATGACGCTCTCGGGCGGCCAGCGCCAGCGCATCGCGATCGCGCGAGCGCTGTTGCGCAATACGCCGATCCTGGTGCTCGATGAAGCCACTTCATCACTCGATACCGCTTCCGAGCGGCATATCCAGTCGGCGCTCGACCAGCTGGTCAAGAACCGCACGACCTTCGTCGTCGCGCATCGGCTCTCGACGATCGAGCACGCCGATCTGATCGTCGTCATGCAGGATGGCGCGATCATCGAATCGGGCACGCACGCCGAACTCGTCGCACATTCGAAGGTGTATGCGCAGCTGCATCAGCTCAGCTTCAATGTGTGAGGCGATCAATGCAGCGGGATGGCGCGGAAAGATTTGGCCAGATGCCGGCGGGCACGCTTCAGCCAGGCGTCGCCGAGCGCCGCCTGGCTGGCGAACCTTGCCCTCGTTGGCGTAATGGCTTGTTGTAGCCTCGCAAGAATTCGATGAACCACTGCATTACGCCAACACTCCGGCTGCGGTGCCCGCCGATGCATCTGGCCAAACATTTCCGCGCCATCCCATTGACGTGGCAGTATCCGCACACTTTGATCTGAACTGTATGCAGCGATGAGCATTGATTCGTGGTTGCAGCAGGTTTGGTACGAGCGCGCGCGGGCGCCGTGGTGGCTGCGCGTGCTCGCGGTGCCCTATGGATTTGTCGCGAGGTTGCGCGCGGGGCTGTATCGCCGCGGCTGGTTGCGCAGCGTGCGCGTCGCGGCGCCGGTCATCGTCGTCGGCAACATCACGGTCGGTGGGACCGGCAAGACGCCGCTGGTCATATGGCTGGTCACTCGATTGCGCGCGCTCGGAATTCCCGTCGCGGTCGTGACGCGCGGCTACGGGCGCAACAGCACCGGCCGCGTCACCACCGATATCCTGCGCGTCGATGAAAACTGCCGGGCAATCGATGTCGGTGATGAGGCATTGCTGATCCGCCTGCGCACGGGGTGCCCCGTGTACGTGAGCCGCGATCGTGTCGCGGCAGCCCGTGCGGCCATCGCCGATGGTGCGCGCGTCATCGTCGCCGATGACGGGTTGCAGCACCTGCGACTCGCGCGCGACGTGGAGGTCGTGCTCGTCGACGGGCAGCGTGGCCTCGGCAATGGCGCCTTGCTGCCCGCGGGTCCGCTGCGCGAATCGCGCTCGCGTCTCGCGGGCGTCGATGCCATCGTGCTCGCGGAACCGGGCGCCGGCGCGCCACCGGGAGATTGGTCAACGGCACTGCGCATGTCGCTGTCGGGGGAGCTTTTGCAGCCGGTCAATCGTGCCGCGCTCGAGCGCACGGTGCGCAGTTTCGGCGCGCAGCGCGTGCATGCCGTGGCCGGCATCGGCAATCCGCGCCGGTTTTTCGCGACGCTCGAATCGGCGGGTTTGAACATCATCCCGCACCGTTTTCCCGATCATCACCGCTACGTTCCGCGCGACCTCGATTTCGGCGACTCACTCGCGGTGATCATGACCGAGAAGGATGCAGTAAAATGCCGCTCGTTCGCGCCGGGTGAATGCTGGTGTTTGCCGGTCAGCGCGAGTTTTGCCGCTGCGGATGAGCGCAACCTGTTACGGAGAATCCTGATGGACGCACGCCTGCTCGACATCCTCGCCTGTCCGCTGTGCAAGGGGCCGTTGCGCTTGGCCGATGACGCCGGTGGCGAGGTGCTGGTGTGCCGCGCTGATCGGCTCGCATTCCCGGTGCGCGAGGGCATTCCGGTCATGCTTGAAGAGGCCGCGCGGCAGCTCAACCCGGACGACCCGCTGCTGGAGCGTTGACATGTTCAAGGTCGTGATTCCGGCGCGTTATGCCTCGACACGACTTCCGGGCAAGCCGCTGCTGGCCATCGCCGGCAAGCCAATGCTGCAATGGGTCTATGAGCAAGCCCGCGCGGCCCAGGCCGGCGAAGTGCTGATCGCCACGGACGATGCACGCATCGCTGCCGCGGCGCGCGAGTTCATAGCAATCGCCAGCGCGGACGACATCGTCATGACCGCGGCGACGCATGCATCGGGGAGCGATCGTATTGCGGAGGTGGCGCGCCTGCGTGGTTGGGATGCCGCGCAAATCGTCGTCAACGTGCAGGGCGATGAGCCGATGCTGCCGCCGGAACTGATCCGCCAGGTGGCACAGCTCCTCGAGCGCCACGCGCAGGCCGACATCGCGACGCTCGCAACTCCGATCATGTCACAGCCGGAATTTCTCGATCCCAATGTCGTCAAGCTGGTTGCCGACGCGCAGGGGCGCGCGCTGTATTTCAGCCGCGCGCCGATACCATGGCATCGCGATGGCGCGGCGGCCAGTGCGCAGACGCAGTGGCAAGGCGCACGCCGTCACGTCGGGCTGTACGCCTATCGTGTCGGCGCGTTGCAACGCATGGCTGCGCTGCCGCCTTCGGGGCTCGAGCAGTGCGAGAAACTCGAACAACTGCGCGCGCTCGAGGCAGGTCTGGAGTTTAGGGTCGCCGACGGCGTCGTGCCGCCGGGACCCGATGTCAATACGAGCGCAGACCTCGAACGCGTCAGCGCGCTACTCGTCGCGTCGCGACTCGCTCTGCCGGGAGTCGGGACCCGGCGTTGATGTCCACACCACCTGCTTAGGTGCAGGCGGCGCATCCTGCGGCCCCGGAGCTGGCGGTGGCGGTGGCGGCGACGGTGCCGCCTGTTGAACCGGCGCGGGCTGGGCGCTCTGTGGCGCCTGTGGCGCCTGCTGTGCTTGCGGTTCGAACAACTGAGCCTGGGCCGTATTCTGCCGGGCAGGTTGCGTCCAGCTCATCGCGGGGCCATTGCCCGCGCCGCCGTCCGGCGCCGGTGATCCGTTGGACTCGCT
>JBOHZW010000196.1:0-8099 GCA_050738715.1 Steroidobacteraceae bacterium
AGCGTGACCTGCGCGCGCTCCTTCTCCTCGAAAATCGCCTGCTCAACGCGCTTGCGCTCAGTGATATCGGCAATGGTGCCTTCATAGGCGACCACCTGCTGCAACTCGTTGCGCACCACGCGAGCGCTCTCGAGCACGACGAGCTGCGCGCCGTCCCGGCGCCGCAGCAGCGTCTCGGCGGTGTGCACCTCACCTGCTCGCTCCAGTTCCTGCACGAACACCGCGCGCGCGGCCGGATCCCAGTACAACGATGCCGAGCCGGGCAAGGCGTAGATGTCTTCCGCGTTCTTGTAGCCCAGCAGCCTGACGAAGGCGGGATTGACCGCCAGCACCTTGCCGGCGGGAGAAAACTGGTACACGCCCTCGAGCACGCTTTCGTACAACCCGCGAAAGCGCGCCTCGCTGCTGCGCAAAGCTTCGGCCGCATCGCATCGCTCGATGGCGACCGCTGCCAGGCGCGCCGCGTGTGCGATCAGTTCCAGGTCGCGGTCGGCCGGCTTGCCGGCCGCAGCGCGATAAACAGTCAGTGCACCGAGCACCTTGCCGCCGGCGGCCTTGATCGGCACGCCCCATGCGGCAGAGAAGCCGGCGTCCAATGCCAGCGCGCGTCGCCGCTGCCAGTACGGGTCGGTGCGCACGTTGCCGACCAGCACCGCGCGACCGAGGTACACCGCTGCCGCGCTCGATCCGTTGCGCACGTCGATGGTGCCGTTCTGGTCCGCCGTGCGCAGCGTCTCCGGCAGCCGCGGGCCGATCACCTCGACGAATTTGCGTCCCTCGGGACCGAGGCGCCCGATGCTGACGACGAAATCAGGACAGATCGATTCGGCCAACGCCACTGTTGCCGCCAGCACCTCCTGGAGCGGAGCATCCGCGGCGATGCGCTCGAACACATTGCGCTCGCCGGCCATGATCGTCAGAGCACGCTTGCGCTCGGTGATATCGGTGATGCTGGCGCGCATCAATCCGGCTGTGCCGGTCAAGGGCATCAGGCGCACTTCGGTCGCGAGCGTGACGCCAGGGCCTCGCCGATAGCTCCACTCGAACACGCGCGGGGCGCGTGGCACGTCGGTCGCCTCGACATCCGTTTCGTTGACCGGTGCCGCTGCAGCGGCGGCCAGCAGGTCGCGCAGGTCGAGTTTTGCAATGCGCTCGCGCTGCACGTCGAAGAAGCGCAGCGCATTTTCGTTGGCGTCGGTGCATGCGCCGGTGCGCGGATCGATGACGACGATGACTTCCGGCGCCGTCTCCACCAGCGCGCGGTAGCGCGCCTCGCTGTCACGCAGCGCCTGCTCGGTGGCCAGGCGTTCGCTCATGTCGCGCAGGCAGATGACGAACACCTCGCGGCGATCGAAATTCGCCGGACTGGCGACGACCTCCACGGGGAACATCGTGCCATCCTTGCGCCTTGCCTGCGTTGTGCGCAGCTCAGCGCTGCGACCCTGCGCGCCGATCTCGACTGTCAATGACAGCAGTCCACGCGACAGCGAACCCTGCACCGGCAGATTCGGCAGCAAGCGCAGGATGGACACCCCGATCAATTCGGTCTGCGAGTAACCGAACAGCTGCTCGCCGGTGGGATTGAACACGCAGATCGCGCCATCGCCGCTCACTGTGATGACGACGTCCTTGATGTGATCGAGGATCGCGCGCAGCTGGCCCGCATCGGCGTTCGTCAGCCCCTGCGCAAAGCTGCGCGCCTCCTCGGCCAATAGCTGCATCGAGCGCACGACGCCGCGCCGCTCTTCGTCGATCTGTTCGTACTGAGTGCTGATCAGCGGCAGCAACGCGCTCATCACGGCGGCGGAACTGGAGCTGGCCCCGAGCCTGAGCGAGTCGAGCTGGGCGCGCAGGCGTGGGTGCAGGTCCTCGCCAGCGCGAAAGCTGCCGGACGCGGCTGCCTCGGTGGCAGGCTGCAGCGTCGGCACCGGCATCGGAGCGTTGCTTTTCCTTGACATAACCTTGGGCTTGAATGCGACCAAGGTAATGATACGGAGCGCTCCACGGACAGCCCGTGAGCCGCTTCGCGGAATAGGTTTAATTCGGCCCAGGGCCTGGAGCCGGTGAGCCCGAGTCAGCTTCCGGCGGGCACCGCGATCAGCGGGATGAGGAAATTGTAGGCCACGGATGTGCTGCCGGAGTCGACCAGCACGGTCGCCGAAAGGCTCAGCACCGCCTGCGCATCGGCGCGCACCGTCACATTCATGCGCTGCGTGGCGCCGGGCAACGGCGCGCGGAACTCGAAGCTCCGCGCCGACAATACCGAGAGGCCATCGCCGGGCTGGAGTGACACCAGCAGCAAACTGATTTCCTGTTGCGGCGGCTGCGCCAGTTCCAGGTCGAGCTGCAGCGGCTCACCGACGCGCGGCGGCTGTTGCATGCGGAACTTCAACGCCACCGGCGGAGCGGTCGATGCCGAGCTGACGGCCGCGACGAAATCGGCTTCTTCAGCGGCCGCTGCGAGCGCATCGGCGGAATGGGCGGCATCGGCCTTGCCCAGGACTCGGGCCTCGTGCTGCGCGCGAGCGTCGCCGGCATCGCGGCCGCAAGCTGCGGCCAACACTGCCAGCACGAGGATCGTTCCCCATCGAGCCATTGTCATTGGCTTCATGCGGCCCGCAATCTAACACGAACGGGCATCGGCCTAGAACGCTCACAGTCCATCGAGCACGGCCGCCTGTTCGGCCAGGTCGTTGACGTGCTGCTCCCAGAATCGCGCTTCGCCAAACCAGGGAAAGGCGCGGGGAAATGCCGGGTCGGTCCAGCGTTCGGCGATCCACGCAGCATGGTTCAGCATGCGGACGGCCCGCAGGACTTCGACGAGGCGCAGCTGGCCGTGGTCGAAACTGGCAAAGCGTTCGTAACCGGCCAGCAGTTCGCTCCACTGGCGGCTACGCTCGTCGGGATTGCCCGCCACCAGCATCCACAAATCCTGGATGGCCGGACCGTTCAGGCAATCATCGAGATCGACGAACACGGGGCCGGACGGTTGCCACAGGATATTTCCCAGATGGCAATCACCGTGCAGGCGGATGCGGTGCACGTCCTCGATGCCGGCCGCATCGATGTGCGCGAGCAACTCGCTGCTGATGCGCGCGTAAGGCTCGCGCATGTGCGACGGCAGTTGCCCGGAGACCAGCACGATCGATTTCGCGCGGCTGCCGAGACGTTCACCGCGCATCGATTCGCGATGTTCGAAGCTGCGCAGCGCGCCGATCGCGTGAATGCGTCCCAACGTGCGGCCCATCAATTCGCGTGCCTCGGGTCGATCGAGGTCCGGCGCGCCGCCAGGTTGCAGCGGAAACGCCGCCATGCGCAGGCCGGGACGATGAAAAAGCGTCGAGTTTCCAAGCGGGAGCGGCGCAACCACGGGGATTTCCGCGCGCGCCAGTTCAGCGGCAAAACCGTGCTCCTCGAGGATCTGCGCATCGCTCCACCGGCCGGCGCGGTAGAACTTCACCACGACCGGCGCGCCGCCATGGCGGCCGAGCCGATAGACGCGATTCTCATAGCTGTTGAGCGCGAACACGTGGCCATCTGGCTCGAGCCCGGCGGCCTCGGCCGCGTCGAGCACGGCGTCAGGCGTCAACGCGGAAAAGGGGCGCGGATCCGGCCGTGCATTCATGCCGTCAGGACCGTGATCCGGCGCACCCCGGTGGGCAGGCCAGCCGGTATCATGGCCGCTTCCACATCGCGTTTATTGCAGGAGTCATGATGGCCGCCAAGGATACCGTGCTGATCACCGGAGGTGCGGGCTATATCGGCAGCCACGTCGCACTGCAGCTGTGTGCGCGCGGCGAAAAAGTGGTGGTGCTCGACAACCTCGTCACGGGCTTTCGGCAGGCGGTGCTCGATGCGCCGCTCGTCGTCGGCAATGTCGGCGATGCCGACCTGGTCAAGCGCATCATCGCCGAGCATGGCGTCGGCGCCGTCATGCACTTCGCCGCGCACACGATCGTGCCCGAATCGGTGCGCGATCCGCTCAAGTACTACGGCAACAACACCTGCGCGACGCGAAGCCTCCTGGCTTCGTGCAACGAAGCCGGCGTGCACCAGTTTGTATTCTCGTCGACCGCGGCCGTCTACGGCCTCCCTGCCAGCGGCGTTGCGGACGAAGACAGCATGCTTTCGCCGATCAATGCTTACGGCACTTCGAAACTCATGTCGGAATGGATGCTGCGGGACCTCTCCGCAGTAACGCCGCTCCGCTCGGTAGCGCTGCGTTATTTCAACGTCGCGGGATCGGATCCGGAGTGCCGAGTCGGCCAGGCGACAGCCAAGGCCACGCTGCTCATCAAGGTCGCCTGTGAAGCCATCGTCGGCAAGCGCACACATGTGTCGATTTATGGCACCGATTACCCCACGCCCGATGGCACCGGCATCCGCGATTACATCCACGTCGACGACCTGGCCCGCGCGCACCTGAACGCGCTTGATTACCTGCGCGCGGGCGGCGCGACCGTCACGCTCAATTGCGGCTACGGTCACGGTTACAGCGTGCGCGAAGTGCTCGAAAGCGTGCAGCGTGTGGCAGGGAAACGCCTCGAGATCCGCGCAGAGCCGCGGCGGGAAGGCGATCCACCGGCGCTGGTGGCCGGCGCCGAACGCATCCGTTCGGTCTTGAGCTGGCAGCCGCGCCTCGATGATCTCGATGGCATCGTGCGCACCGCCCTGCGCTGGGAGGAACGACTGCAGCGCAGTCCCTGGTAACGGGGCGGGGTCGGGTCGCAATCCTGCGACGTGGAGTCGCGCACCGGGGACGCTGGTGTGCCTTAGAATGGCCGGATGCGTGTGGGGCTGCCCAAATCGCTCAATGGTTACCTGTTGCTCGGCATTGGCGTCATCACGATGCCGCTGCTGGCGGCGATCCTGCACGCCACATTCCAGATGCGCAGGCTCACCGACTACAGCCAGGCCCTCGTCAACGAGAGCGTGCGCACGACCGAACTGATCCAGGACATGTTCGAGATGCGAAATTCTCTGGCGCACGAAGCCCAGGTCTACCAGGTTCTTGGCACAAGCCAGGATCTGGCCAAATTCAACGATCAGGATACCGCGCTGACGGCCACCATGGCCGAGCTGCGCCCGATGCTGCGCGACCCGGCCGTGCGCACCTCGATTGATGAGTTCGCGGCCCTGCAGCGCGACATCGCCGAGGCGGTGCGCGCGCCGGCGCCGCCGCGACAGAACGGCAGTGCCGCGGTGCGGCCGATTGCAGATTTTGGCTTTCTGGATGCGCAGGCGCTGAGCATCTCGCACTATGCCAATGCGCAGAAGGACACGGAACTGGCCTCGCTCGATGAGCAGACCTTTGCCGCGCGGCGCGAACTTTTCTGGGAATCGAGCCTGTTGATTCCGCTGGCGCTGGCCGCCACCCTCAGTTTCGCGCTGGGCATCGGGCGGCCGATCCGCCAGGTCGACCGGGCGATCACCGAGCTGGGGAGCGGCGATTTCGGCCGCGAGATCGCGGTGAGCGGACCAGTCGACCTGCAGCGCCTCGGCCAGCAGCTCGAATGGCTGCGCGGGCGCCTCCTCGACCTCGCGCAGGAGCGCAACCGTTTCCTGCGCCACATGTCGCACGAATTGAAGACGCCGCTGGCGAATATCCGCGAAGGCACCGAACTGCTGATGGACGGCGCGGTCGGCGAACTGCGGCCCGCGCAGCGCGAGGTCTCGGCGATCCTGCAGGAAAACAGCATCAAGCTGCAGCGCATGATCGAAAACCTGCTTTCCTACAGCGCCTGGCAGAGCAATAGCGTCGGACTCGAACCGGCCGAGTTCCGCCTGCGCCCGCTGGTCAAGCAGGTGCTGGAAAACCAGCAGTTGACGCTCGTGTCGCAGCGCGTGCGCCTCGATGTGCAGGTGGAAGACGTCGCGCTCACCGCCGATCGGGGCAAGCTGCGATTGATCCTCGAGAACCTGTTGTCGAATGCGATCAAGTATTCGCCGCGCGGCGGCACCATCGTCATGCGTGCGCGCTCCGCCGGCGCGGACCTGATGCTCGAAGTCGCCGACGGCGGCGCGGGCATTCCGCAGGCCGAACGCGCCAGCGTGTTCGAAGCCTTCCACACGGGCCGCGCGCCCGGCGGACACGTGCGCGGCACCGGCATCGGCTTGTCGGTCGTGCACGAATTCGTGCAGGTACACGGTGGCACGATCGAGATCGTCGATGGCGAATTCCGCGGCGCGCATTTTCGCATCCTGATTCCGTTGCGAGCCGGATGGGCGCCGCTCCCAACGCTGGTGGACGGCACGACCCTGCCGCGCAGGAAGGCGCATGCGGCGTAGCACGCTACCGATTGCAGGTGTATCGGCGATCTGCCTGCTCACGCTGGCAGCCTGCGGCGGCATTTCCAGCCTGCGCCCGGAGCGCAACAATGGCGAATCCCGGCCAGCCTACGATCGCGACACGCAGGTCGCCGTGTTGGTGGCCGATACCATCCAGATGCTGCAGCGCCTGAGCGGCGGGAGTCCTGCCGAGCAGGCTGAGATCGTCACCAATGCGCAGCAGGCCTACGAGCGCGGCGCCGGCGGCAGCGCGCAATTGCGCTACGCGCTCGTGCTCGCCACGCCCGGCCACGCAGGTCGTGATGCGCCGCGCGCGCGACAATTGCTGCGCGAACTGGCGGCGCAGCCCGAGACACTGGCGCCGGTCGAACGCGCGCTGTCGCTGTTCGAACTCGCGCAGCTCGACCGCGAACTGGGCCTGCTCGGTGACAACGAGCGTATGCAGGCCAACGCCGGCCGCAGCGTCGACCAGGAGCGTTTCGCCAACGTGAATCGCCGCCTGCAGGCCGAACTCGACGACAACGCGCGCCTGCGCCGCCAGCTCGAGGAGACGCAGGCGAAGCTCGACGCGCTGGCGAACATCGAACGCAATCTTCCCGACCGCAAGAGCAACTCCGAGGTACGCAAGAAGTGAATACGACACTCAAGCGAAAGGCCCGCATCCTTGTCGTCGACGACGACCCGGGGCTGCTGCGCCTGCTCACGATCCGGCTGCGCGCGGAGAACTACGAAGTCGAGCCGATGGAAAATGGCGCGCAGGCACTCGCCGCTGCAAGTCGCTTCCGGCCGGACCTGGTGATATCCGACTTGCGCATGGATCAACTTGACGGAATAGGCTTGCTCAAGGAACTGCAGATCCGCTGGCCGGGGCTCAAGGTCATCCTGCTCACGGCGCACGGCACGATTCCCGATGCTGTGCACGCGACGCAGATGGGCGCTTTCGGGTTCCTGACCAAGCCGGTCGAGAAGCAGGAATTGCTGGCGCAAGTGCACAAGGCGCTGAAGATCTCCGGCTTCGTCGACACGGCCGACGACTGGCGTTCAGGGCTCATCACGCGCAGCGCCGCGATGGAAGAAAAACTCGGCCAGGCGCACATGGTCGCGGGGACCGATGCACGCGTGCTGATCACCGGCGAGAGCGGCACCGGCAAGGAACTGCTGGCGCGCGCGATCCACAAGGCGAGCCCGCGCCGCGCGCGGCCGTTCGTGCTCGCCAACTGCAGCGCCGCAGCTGAAGACCTGTTCGATGGCGGCCTGTTCCGCTCCGCCGAGGGCGGCACTTTGTTGCTCGATGAAATCGGCGCGCTGCCGATGCCGGCGCAGTTGCGCCTGCTGCAGCTGCTGCAGGAAAAATCCGATGGGCCCGCTGGCGCCGAGTACACGCCGCCCAACGTGCGCATCATCTCGACGACGAATCGCGACCTGCACACGCTGCTGGCGAGCGCCCAGCTGCGTGAAGACCTGTACTACCGCTTGAATGTCGTGCACATCGATGTGCCCGCGCTCAGTCGCCGCCGCGAGGACATTCCGCTGCTGGTCGCGCACTTCCTCGCCGAGCTCGCCAAGGAAACCGGCCAGCGCAAGATCTACGCGCCCGAGGCCGTAGAGCTGCTGGCAACCAGCGAATGGCCCGGCAATGTGCGCCAGCTCGCCAATGTCGTGCGGCAGAACTGCGCGCTCGCGCAAACGCCGATCATCCCGGTGGAGCTGGTGCAGCAATCGCTCGGCGGCACCCAGGCCAAGCTCCCTTCCTTCGACGAGGCGCGCGACGAATTCACGCGCAGCTACCTGTCGCAGATCCTGCAGATCAC
>JBOHZW010000197.1:0-9625 GCA_050738715.1 Steroidobacteraceae bacterium
GGCCGCGGTTGCCGATGCTGCGGCGGCTGGCGTCGGGTCGGCCGGCGCGGTGGCGGCAGGCGCCGCGGGGTCCGGATCGGCAGCCATCGCAGCGCCAGTGGCCAGGCCCAGCGCGAGCAGCAGAGCGGGCAGCAGGGCTGGCCCGCGGCGGATGTTTGCAGTTCTCATGGTGAAGAATCCGTGGCGATTTCGGCGTTCAAAACGACCATCACAGGGGATCATCGAGCAATTCGCGCACCTGCGCGACGTACGAGTTATCAGTCCGGCGATAGTCCGCCACCACGAAGCGCACCTTGCCGCGGCGATCGATCAGCACCATGGTCGGGAGCCGTTCGATGCGAAACGCCCGGCTGACATCCTTATGCCGGTCGAGCAGCAGCGGAAATCGTGCCGGATGCGAATTCGCGTAGCGCAGCGCACGATCGAGGTCGTCATCGACGCTGACTGCGAGTGTGACGAGGCCCGCGGAACGGTAAGTGGTCTGCAGGTTCTCCAGAGCGTCGAGCTGCGCGGCACAGACTGAGCAGCCGCTGCTCCAGAACGTCAACAGCACGACCTCGCCACGATGCTCCGACAGCCGTACGTTGCCGCCCGCGACCGCGGGCAGCGCGAAGTCAGGGGCCAGGTCGCCGACGACCGTCGCGGCGCGCACCGCGCCGCTCCCCAGCACCACGGCCAGCACCGCCAGAATGCATGCGCGTTCAAAACTGCGGATCACTGCTCACTCCTTGCATGCATTTGACATCATCCGTGCGCCGGAAGCGATAGCGGCCTCGCCGCCGCAGACCCAAGGTCACGCGAGTCACGGCCGCAAGCAATGAAGGATGCGTGAACTTCGACGCGCGTGGAACCACTGCGAGCGTCGTTAATGCGCGACAGCAATATTCGCGGCGAAAGCAGTCTCAGCTTGGGGCGACAGGCCCCGTGACGATCTGCGGCAAGCCAATCAGGTTGGAATAGCTCGCGCTGCTGCCAAGGCCCGTGCTGACACCGCTTGACCAGTGCATCGTCTGGAAAGTGCCTTCCTGGCCGTGCAGGGCGAGGTAATTGAGCACCACCATCTCGGCCAGCAGGTTTACGGCATTCGCGCCCGGGCTGCCGGTGCTGACCACCGAACCATCACTGGTGAAGTGGCCGAGCTGGTTGCTGATCGCGGTGATCGGCCCCGTCGGGTTATGGACCAGGAAGAACGCAGCGGCGGTCGACTGGTTGTCACCGGTCCACACGCCCTTGCCGCGGCCTGCCGCCGAATTGTCGATCATGCCGTTCGATGACAGCGAGCCATCGCTGAACACGTAGAGCATCAGCGGCATGTGGCGACGGGCTGCGTACTCGATGCAAGCGCCCATGCAGCGGCCTGCGCGGAAATCGCGGTCCTCGCCAGTGGAACGATCGCCGGTGTGGTAATCGAACCCGCCCATCTCGATCGTGCCCGCGCCGGCGTAGCCGTTGACGACCATTTTCATGACCGCCGCGGTCTTGCGGATCTCGTCATCGCCGTCGTACTCGGCCTGCGTGAAGATGCCGGTGGGGCCGACGATATGCGGATCGATATCCGGATCGAGCGCCTGCTTGGCGTTGCCGTAGCGATCGGCGAGGTCGGCAGCCTTGACGTATCCGCACTGCACGAGATCCTTGACGACCTCATCCGCGCTCACGTCCGTGCGCAGCGTCGAGTTGTCGAGTTTCTTCTTGCTGATGCGCTCCATCGACTCCAGCACCGCCGTCGCGTCGGCCTGGTTCAACAGGCCCACGAGCTTGCCGGTGTCGACGAGTCCGGTCACGTCCGAAGCGCGATCGACCTTCGTCGGACGCACGGTCGCGTCCATCATGTATGAGGGCGCGAGCGAGTTGCCGCCCGAGTCTGAGTTGTCGGATCCGATCAGCGCCAACAGGTCACCCAGCGCGCCGGCCGAGTAGATGCCGTACATCGGATTGTGCGGATTGTTCGCCGTATCGTTCTGGCTCAACGCCGGAATCACCGAGCCGTTCACATTCGCGCGCGTCGTCACCGCGGTGCGCTCGAGCATGCCGCGCAGGAAGGCACTGTCGCCGTGGAAGGCCAGGCCGAACTGCTTGTCGACGAAGCTGCCGGCGCCGACCGAACTGTTCGGCGTCATGTTTCCCGGGAGGCCCAGCTTGCTGTAACCCGCGGTCGAGAGGAAATCGAGCTGACCGCCCTGCTGGCCGACCAGCACGTTCGAACCGGCAATATTGGCGCCGCCCGCCAGGTCGAAGCAGATGAAAGGAATCTTGCCCGCGCCCGGCACGATGTTGCAGGGCGCGTTCTTCAACGCCGCGATGTCTGGTGACAGCGCCGCGTAGGCGGCGCGCGGATCTGCGAACAGGCTGAACGCAGAAGTACCGGCCAGCGCGATACCGCCGGTGATGAAACCCTGGCCCAGGAATTCGCGCCGCGTCAGCGGCTGCGGATGATCCGGGTGCCGCAGCGGGTCATTCAACCCCAGGGCCTGCTTGCGTCGCTTCTTCATAAGTCAGCCTCGTTATCCGGGTGGCCGCGTCTACTTGATCAGGAGGGCGCCGCTGCCAAGCACCGTGGCGCAGGCCGCCTTGGTGATGGTCTTGGTGCGGTCGGCCGCGCAACTGGAACCGCAACTCTCGAGCTTCGTGACCAGGCTGTTGAGCTCGGCGCGCACGTCTGCATCCGCCGGCTGCGTGGTGATGTTGACGCCCACGCCCTTGGCCAGCAGCGGGTTGATCAGCAGGCTGGTGTCGGCGAAGGCCGAGGCCGGCGCCGCATTCAGGTTGAGACCCGGGAAGAATGACGACGCCTGGCCGCTCTCGACCAGCGAATCGCAATACTGGATCGCAAGCTGCGCGACGCCTACCTGATGCGAAGCAACGAAGGACTCTATGGTGGGCACGCTGGGCAGTTGCTGCTCAACGAGTGCGTACGTGGCCTTTACGTTCGCGTCGTTCATCGACACGCCGGTGATCGCGGACAGCGACGCGTTGATCTCGCCGAACACGCGCACGCCAAGCTGCGAACTCTCCGGCTTGTCGGCCGGCGTCGCCGGCTGTGGCGCCGCGGGCGGCGTGCGCACGTGCATGGCGCTGCCGATCTGGTCGAAGCTCAGGAAGAACAGGTCGGAGTCCGGTCCCTTCTGCAGCGCGATGATCGTGCCTATTGCGCTGAGTTTTTGGCCGACTCCAGCCGTGTAGTTGGCGTCGGTAACCGTCGTATCGAGCGGCGCATATGCCTGGCCCACCACGGCCTCGGCGCCATTCACGCCGATGCGCATGCCTTTGATGGCGATGCTGCCGGGCTTAACGGCCGGATCGAGGCTGATAAAGACCGGCTTGTTGAACAGGTAGCTGTAGCTGTCGTAGCGGCTGACCTCGAACATCACATAGGCCTGGCTCACGCCGGTCAGCGCACTGACATTGAACAGCAGGAAGTAGCGCTCGCCGACGCCGGCGGCGAAATTCTGCTGGACCTGCTCCTGCGACAGCGCCTTGTTGTAGACCGCGGCGAAGCGGAGCGTGCCCTGCCACTTGCGGTTGCCCGAAGTCTCGTTGCCGAGCAGGAACACGAAGGTGTCGTCCCAGTTACCGACCGAACCGCCCTTCTCCGCATCCATGTCGCCGGTGTAGTTGCCGTTCACGTACAGGCGTCGGCCGTTGACCGGGTCGTACGTCAGCACGACGTGCTGGAGCGAGGCTTGCGCGTCGCGGTCGGCATCGCTGGTGAGCAGCGCCGGTGCGCCGTTGGCGTCAGTCGCGCTCGAACGAGAGAACATTTCGTACTGGTACGCGTGCTGGCCCATCGTGAAGTTGCGCGCCGCGGTGCCACCGGAGTAGCTCGCCATGTACGAATCTTCCTGCGTCACGTTGGCCGGTGCGGCCCACAGTTCCACGCTGTATTCGCCGCCGCCCTTGATCATGTTGTACAGCTTGCTGCTGGCCGCGCCACCGCGCGCCTCGCCGCCATTCGGGCCGAAGCTCACGCCCCAGCCGCCGACCCAGGAGGTATCGCCCGACAACGTCAGGTTCAAGGCCGGATCGACGCCGCTGGTATCGTCGGCAACGCTGCCCGCGCCTTCCTTGAACTGCCATTTGGCGATGATGCCGGTGTCGTAGCGGTTGCCGCCCGAAGCGACGGTACCGTCATAAAGTGTGAGCGCCTTCGACAGCTGCAGCGACGGATCGACCTGCGTCGGCACGATGCCATCGACGAAGGCCTGGATCGCCGCCAGCATGATCGCGGAGCTTTGCGGGCAGCTCACCGCGGTGGAGCCCTGCGGAATCCAGCAATTGTGGCTTTCATCGTGCAAGCGTACGTAGAAACGCGACAGGTCGGGCGTGTCGAGGTTGATCTTCGCCTGCGCGTTCGCGTAGGCCTCGTCGACATCGCTGCTGGCGAAATATGGCGTCTGCGGCGTGGTCGCATTCGCGCTGTGGCAGCGCGAGCAGAACTGGCTGAGCAGCGGATAGATCGTCGTCGCAAACGAAGCGGACCCATTGTCGTTCGCTGTTGCCGGGAAAGTCTTCGTGCTGCCGACATCCTTCAGCACCGGCGCCTGCAACTGGATCTGCGTGCCGCCCGAAGAGACGCCGCCGGCCCAGTTCTTGATCCACGTGGTGAGAATGTCGGCGCAGGACTGCGCGCTCGACAGCCAGCAGTTGTGACCGCCGGCTACCTTGAGGACCATCTGCGACTGGTCGGGCTGCGCCAGGTTCACGACCGTCAGCGCGTCGTTGTACGCGAGGTTGACGTCATCGGAGCGCGCGAACATCGGCGACTGGCCGCCCGCCTTGTGGCAATTGCCGCAGCGGTTCGGTGTGTTGATGTTCTGCCAGAGATTGATCTTGAAGGCCTGCACGTCGGCCGTGCCGGGCGCGGGACCGGTATAGCTGGCGGCGGTCACGGCGCCATTGCCATTCGGATTCGCAGTCGTGGCGGCGCCGCCCGAGCAAGCGTTCAGCGCGAGCGCAGCCAGGCCGATGAGCAACAGGTGCGGAATTCGCAGCATACGATTCACGTCTTTCTCCCTAGGAGCCCATGCAGTAGATGGCGGCATCGGCAAAGACCTGCTTCATCTTGTAACCGGTGGTCTTGAATTTGCCCTTGATCGTCTGCACCGAGGCGCGATCCGCGGCGTTGCCAGGATCACGCAGACACACGGCCCTGAAAACCTTCTCGACCTGGCACTGCGCGAAGCCGTCGCTGTGCGCCAGCTCCTGACCCATGCTCTTTGCGCCGGTGCCCGAACCCGGGAGCGCGCCATCGAAGCCGAGCACCTGGTTCGCGCCCTGTCGATAGCGGTTGTCCCAGTGATTGTCGGTCGTCACGTAGCCGGTCTTGAAGTTGTCGGAGTTGATCAGGTACTTCGGCTGCACGGCGCCTTCGGTGTACTGCAGCGTGTTCGTCGTCGCATCGAAGTTGTAGTAAGCGAACGACTGCGCGAGCGGATCCATGCCGGCGTGGCAGGTAATGCAGCTATTCAGGAACACGCGGCTGTCGCCGCCGGGCGAGCGGCTCACGTCCTGGCGGATGCGATCCGGCGGGAGCGATGAATCCTGCAGCTGCTCGAGGTCGCGGCACATATGGTTGATCATCGTGAAGCGGAACATCGCGCGGTTGGTGCCGTTGATGAAAAACGCCTGCGCGGCCGCGTGCGTGGTCATGATCCCAGCGGTCGCCGCGACCGGCAGCCCGAGCAGTCCGGACTGCGTCGCTGGCTGCAGCGTCGCCTTCAGGTCGACGTTGTTGTCGTCGAGATACTGGTAGTGATCGTTGTTGCTCGTCGAATAGGCGGGCGCGCCCGAAGCGTTCGACACGTACAGCAGGTCGGCCGAAAGCAGCGTGCTGAAGTCGACGTCGTCGCGCACCATGCCGATCACGGTGGCGGTGTAGTCGTTGAGCGGCACGAACACGGTGCGGTCACGGTTGGTCCACGGCGCGACGAAGTTCTTCAGCGTCACGTTGTAGAAATTCTTGTTGGACATCGCCAACTGCGCGGCGGCATCCGCCTGGCCGCCAGAGATATCGGCGGCCATCTGCGTCAGCACCGCATCGGTCGGCGGAACACCGGCAAGCCGGTCATGGATGCGACGCGCCTGTTCGCGCGGACCGGCGCTCGACGGCGTCCAACCCTGCAGCGCCAGCAGCAACGTGCCTGCGACTGCCGCCACGCGCCGTGCGGTGCCCTGATGCATGACCTGTTTCATTCGTCGCTCCCAAGTGCCGCAGTGGGCACCACTTCGGCGCTGAATATACGCACGCCCATAGGGGTGCCAGAATGTCTCAATCGCCACACGTCGCCATACACCGACAACGCTCCCGCTTACGTTGAACCGCTATGCTTGCCTTCTCGATTTGCGACCAATGTCACTGCAGGCACGCGCGTGAACCTCTACCTGTGCAGGTTGGGATTGCAAGCCGCGCCGGCCTTGCGGGAACCACAAGGAACCCCAACTGACGGCCGCGCGGATGTGATCGAGTTGGCAGAACGCGAGCGCTGGCTCGCCCTCTGGAGCATGTGCGAATGAACCGTGAATTCCGTCTGTTTTGCAGCCTGGTGGCGCTCGTGCTTATGTCTGCTTGCAGCAGCAAGGGCTCGGTCGACATAGGCCACGGCCAGACCAGCGGCGGCGCGACCGACTTCGGCATCGCGTACATCAAGCGCACGTTACCGACCGATCCCGCTGACCTGCAGACGATGCGCGATCTCGATGACCTGACACACCAGCGTCCGTTCTGGAGCAAGGCCGACGTCTACATCCGCGACAAGGCCACGCCCAGCGGCACCGAGCGCAACATCACCACGCGTGTCACCGGCACCGATTTCTACGACATTCGCGACCTCGAGGTTTCCGCCGACGGCACGAAGCTCCTGTTTGCGATGCGAGGACCGATCGATCCGCAGATGAAGGACTTCGATACGCCGACGTGGCGGATCTGGGAATACGACATCGCCGCCGATGACCTGCACAGCCTCACCGACGATGTGACCGCCGATGAAGGCGAGGATGTCTCACCGCACTACTTGCCGCTCGACACCTCGCACCCGAACGGCCGCATCCTCATTGCCTCGACGCGCCAGCGTTATTCGAAGGGCGTGCTGCTGATCGAAGGCAAGAGCGGGTTCGAAGCGCAGACCGAAAACCGCGACGAGTCGGCCTTCACGCTGAACGTGCTCGATCCGACGCTGACGGGTCCGAGCGCGTTCCAGCAGATCTCGTTCAACCAGAGCCACGACCTGAACCCGACCGTGCTACGCGGCGGCCGCATCATGTACACGCGCTGGGACCACGCCCCCGGCGGCACGAATGCGATGCACCTGTACACGATGAATCCCGATGGCACCGATGTCGAGCTGCTGTATGGCGCGCACAGCCACCTGGTCGGCAGCGTTGATCCGGCGACGAACCTGCCGAGCGACGTGCAGTTCGTCAAGGCGCGCGAGATGGAAGACGGACACGTACTTGCGCTGACGCGGCCGATGGATGCCGGCACTGATTTCGGCGGCAATCTCGTGATCCTCGATGTCGTCAATTCCGTTGAGTGCAACCAGCGCACGATCGCGGCCGGCGCAAGCTCGTCGAGCAGTTCCTGCCCCGCGATGGCGGCCACGACGCCGAACGACGTGCGCACGATTCCCGGACCGTCGCCGGGCGGCCGCTTCAATTCCGCGTACCCGCTGTGGGACAGCACGCACCGAGTCCTGACGAGCTGGACGGAATGCCGATTGATCGATTCGACCGGCGCCACGGTGCCCTGCACGAGCGCAAACCTTGCGGTCATGCCGGCATTGCCGATCGCGCCGCCACTGTACAGCGCGTGGTTGTTCAACCCGACCGACAACACCTTCAAGCCGATCGTCGCGCCGACCGAAGGCGTCATGCTGACCGACATCGTGTCGCTGCAGACGCGACCCGTGCCGGCCTACGTGCCACCGGTGGCGACCGGCACGACACTGGCGGGCGATGGCTTCGGCATCATCGACATCCGCAGCATCTATGACTGGGCCGATGCAACCGTGCCGCTGGCGAATGGCGGAGAGACCAACGCCGAAGTGATCGCACGCATGTCGGTGACCCCGGCCGATTCACGCGTGGCGCGCTTCCTGCGCATTGAAAAGGCCGTGTCGATCGGCGACAAGGATCTAAACGACGGCTTCCCGGATTTCGATCGCAACATTTCGCTCGACAACTCGGTTGGGTTCATGCGCGAGATCCTCGGCTACGTGCCAATCGAGGCGGACGGCTCGGTGCGCGTCAAGGTGCCCTCGAACGTGGCCTTCCAGATCTCGGTGATCGATGCCGACGCGCGCCGGCTGCCACAGTTCCCGCAGCATCGGCAGTGGCTGCAGTTGCGCCCGGGCGAAGTGCTCCAGTGCAATGGCTGCCACAATGCGCGCACCGCCACGAGCACCACTTCTCATGGACGCGGCGGCCTGTTCGCGCCTGCGAACGCCGGCGATGCCGCCAACAACGGCGCCACGATGGCCCAGGCGACGTATGGCGCGCTCACAAATTGCGGCGGCACGGTCGCCTGCAACGCAGCTACGCCCAGTCTCAATGTCATCTACGCGGGCACCGTGGCGCCGGACTCGCCGATTTCGCTGACGTACAGCCCGGGGCTGACCACCGCGATGCCGACGAGCACGAGCTGCAACAACAGTTATTCATCCGCGTGCCGAATCACGGTCGACTACGCCGCGAGCGGCACCGGCGCGACCACGATATTGCCCGCGCACATCGATCCGCTGTGGAGCGTCGACCGCGCAGCGAATACCTGCACGACCTGCCACACGGCCACGCGCACGCAGGATGTCACCTGCACGCCGGCGCCGACGCCAGGCATGACCGACCCACCGACACCGGTGACCGTCACGCTGCAAGTCGCCGCGGATGGCGGCCTCGAGCTCGACGCCGATCCAGCACAACAGGTCACTGCACAGTTGCGCGCCTACCAGCAACTGGTCAGCACGCACACCACTTCGAGTTTCAGCCTCGATGCCGCTTGCGCACCGGTGCGCACCGACACGCAGGTTTCTGGTTCCATCGCGTCCGGCTCTGCAGCAGGGTCGCGTTTCTTCCGGGTGCTCTCCGGCACACCGGCCGCTCCTGTGAATCACAGCGGGTACCTGTCTCCCGCTGAACTGCGATTGCTGTCAGAATGGGTGGATATTGGAGCTCAGTACTACAACAACCCGTTTGCCGCGCCGCTCAACAACTAGGCGGTGGCGCCTGCTGGCGCTGCTGCTGGTGTGCATCGCGCCGCTTCCGGGCCGCGCCGCGCATCGTGAGTTGTTGCAGCTGTTCGTCACCGAACCGTTCATCGAATTGCACACGGGTCCGGGCCGCGGTTATCCGGTGGCGCAGGTCGTCGCGCGCGGTGAATCGGTCGATGTCCTGTTCCGGCGCACCGAGTGGTTCAAGGTGCGCACTGAGCGCGGAGTTGAGGGCTGGGCGTCCGAGCGCAGCCTGGAGTCCACGACGCTCGCCGATGGGTCGCCATTCAAGTTTGATCGCGGCGATCGCCGGGGTTTCCAGGCGCACCGCTGGGAAGGCGGTATGTTCGCCGGCGACTATGCCGGCGCGACTCTGGTCGAAGGCTTCTGGGCGCGCTCGCTGACCGACAACCTGAAGGTCGAAC